>NZ_JBFBBE010000005.1:157870-180313 GCF_040682555.1 Streptomyces sp. NPDC051172 | reverse complement strand
CGACGATCGTCCGCCACCGGGTCGCGGGGGGGGGGGGGCGCCGACCCGGGGTGGGTGGGTTACCGCAGAGGTTCCCGGCGTGGGGGAGGCGCGGGGGGGCCGGGCCGCCCCGCCCCCCCCCCCCCCCCTTCGGCGTCGTAGGAACGACTGCTGGAACTACTTCTGTACGGCTATTCGGCGGCCGTCACCAGTTCGCGGCACCGCTTCACGTCCTCGGCCATCTGCTCCAGCAGGGCCTCCAGGGAGTCGAACTTCGCCTGGCCGCGGACGTAGGCCAGGAAGTCGACGGCCACGTGCAGGCCGTACAGGTCGAGGCCCACGCGGTCGATGGCGTACGCCTCCACCGTGCGCTCGGTGCCGTCGAACTGCGGGTTCGTGCCGACGGAGATCGCGGCCGGCATCGCCTCGCCCTGGACGTGCAGCCAGCCGGCGTAGACGCCGTCGGCGGGGATCGCGGTGTGCGGCAGCGTCTCGACGTTGGCGGTCGGGAAGCCCAGCTCACGGCCCCGCTGAGCGCCTCGTACGACCACGCCCTCGACGCGGTGCGGGCGGCCCAGGATCTCCGCGGCGCCCTCGACGTCCCCCTCGGCGACCAGGCGCCGCGTGAGGGTGGACGAGAACGGCTCGCCGCCTCCCGCCTCACCGCGCACATACAGGTCGACGATCTCGACCTCGAAGTCGTAGACCTTGCCCTGCTCGGCGAGGAACTCGACGTTCCCCGCGGCCTTGTGGCCGAAGCGGAAGTTCGGGCCCTCGACGACCGCCTTGGCGTGCAGCTTGTCGACCAGGACCTTGACGACGAAGTCGGCCGGCGACAGCTTCGAGAACTCCGTCGTGAAGGGGAGGATCAGAAGCGCGTCCACGCCGAGGTCCGCCATGAGTTCGGCGCGGCGGTGGTGCGGGGCCAGCAGCGGCGGGTGGCTGCCGGGGCGGACGACCTCGCTGGGGTGCGGGTCGAAGGTGACGACCACTGAGGGGACGCCCAGCTCGCGGGCTCGGTCCACCGCATGCCGGATGATCAGCTGGTGACCGCGGTGGACTCCGTCGTAGGAGCCGATGGTGACGACGCTGCGCCCCCAGTCCTCGGGGATGTCCTCCAAGCCACGCCAGCGCTGCACTGTGACCGCTCCTCGAACCCGTGTCCGTGTCTACCGACCTCTTACGCAGGTCTAAGGGTGCCATGCCGGGCCCGTACCGCCCGCATCGGCATGGGGGCTGTGACCCGACCCACGCCAGTCGCTCCGCGGGTTGCCACGTTATGCCGGAGAGCGACTGCGGCAACGTCGTGGCTGATCGCGCAGTTCCCCGCGCCCCTTCGGGGCGGGGGCGCCCGCCAGGTTTTCGATCATGCGGCGGGTGCCGGGGCCGACCATCGCCGACCAGGCCTGCGGTGTCTCGCTCAGCCAGCCGGCCATGCGGGCGGCGAAGCCGGGGAGCTGACGGCCCAGGTCGACCAGGCCGCGGTCGAAACGGGCCGCGCCGTCCGGGGTGCGGACCAGGAGCAGTCCGGTGCGGTGCACGAGCTCGCGCACGTCGTCGTCGCCGGCGTGCCGGGCGACGGCGTGGAGCAGGGCGTCCAGGACGGCGGGGGCCTGTTCGTGGGTCAGGAGGAAGTCGAGGAGTTCGCGGCGCAGGAGGCGGGAGGCGGGGGTGCCAGGAGCGGCGAGTACGGCGGCGAGCGCGGCCCGCACCACCTCCGGGCCGCCTTCGAGGAGACCGGTGACCAGCGAAAAGAGCACGGCACGGGCCTCCGGCCCCTGGTCGAGCCGCCGGTCGACGTACGCGGCCACGTCGACGGCGGTCTCCGGGCGCCGCTCCACCGCCTCCCGCACGAGCCCGGCGACCCTCCGCGCCAGCGGGGGCGTGGTGACGTCGGCGAGCGTGCGCAGCGCCTGGCCGGCGTCCGGGCCGCGCAGACGCTCGCGGAAGGCGTCCAGGACCGGTTCCGGGTGTGTGGTGAGGGCGGCGACCAGGCCGCTCGCCGGGAAGTGCGGGTCGCCGGCCGCGAACTTCCCGAGCGCCTGCGGGAGATGGCGGGCACGCGTGCGTGGATCGCGTACGAGGAGAGCGAGCGCGCCGCCGTGCAGGGTGCAGTCGGCGGGGCGGGCGAGGAGGGCGAGGGCGGCGTAGCGGAGGAGTTCGCGGTCGGCGTCGGTATGGACGTGGGGCGCGGCGCGCAGGCCGTACGCCACCGCCGCCACCCGCCGCGCGGGCCGCTCGTCGTGCGCCCACCGGTCGACGGCCCGGCAGATGGTCGACGGCTCGTCCTCCGCCAGCACCGCGAGCAGCTCGTCCGCCCTGGGGTGTGCGCTCTCGACCAGGACCTCGGTCAGGTCGTCCAGGGCGAGGTGCCGGTGGGTGTGCAGCAGCGCCTGCGCCGCCTCGGCGACCGTCGCGTGCGGGGTCGCGGGGAGCGGGCGCTCGTCGGCGAACCAGCGGGTGAGGAGGGGTTGTACGGCGGTGGGGCCGTCGGCGAGGAGCTGGGAGACGGCGTCCAGGAAACGGGGGCCGGTGTCCTGCGGCGGCCCGTCGGCGAGGAGCAGGTGGCGCAGCAGGTCGAGGCGTTCGGTCTGCGGGAGCGGCAGGGCGGTCCAGAAGGCGGGGGCGAAGGCGCCCGGGAGGGCGGCGGCCGGAAGGGACCGGCCGTCGGGTTCCAGGGAGTCGAGGCGGTCCTGTCGCCGTGCCGCCACGAGCCGGTCGGCGAGCCGTCGCAGGACCGCCAGATACGGCGTGGCGTCCGGCACCCGCAGCAGGGTCTCGGTGAGGAGGCGGGCGGGCCACCAGGAGTGCGGGTCCGCGTCCAGGACGTTCGCCAACTCCTCCATTCTCACGGCGAGTTGGGCGAACCCCTCCTGCCGGGCCAGGAGCAGCAGGGCCTCTACGACGGGGCCGATTCGGTGGTGCGGCACGGGAAGGGCGCGAGCGCCGCCGTCCGGGCCGGGGCGGTGGTGGACGAGGGTGCGGAGCGCCTCGTCGAGGTCGAGGTGCATGCCCTGAAGCCAGTCGGCGAGTTCCTCGTGGGCGAAGCGGTAGCCGCTGCCGGCGGGGACGAGCAGGCCTTCGGTGAGGACGGCGGACGCCCAGCCGGCGCCGCCGCCCAGCTTCGCCGGGGCCGGGCCCCAGGGGAACACCGCCTCGAACGTCTTCCGGTCCAGCTCGCCCTCTTCGGGGCCGAGGCTGCGGCGGGCGGCCTCATGGACCTGTCCGGAGACCCTTGCGGCGAGTCTGCGTACGGCGGTGCCGCGCAGGCCGTTCTCGGCGGCCAGCCGGACGGCGATGCGCAGGCACATCAGGTCGAGGTGGGCCGCGAAGACGTCGTTGCGGTCCACGGGGGCGTGGGGGGCGTCCTGGAGGGCGGCGCGGACCTCTGAGAGGAGGCGGAGGGTGAGGGGGTGGCGGGCGTCGGGGGGTGCCAGGGTGTGCTCGGGGATGCGGTATCGCGCGCGGGCTTTGCGTGCCTCGTCCTCCGTCAGGTCTGCCAGGCGCACGCAGCAGATCTCGCCCCCGCCGCCCCTGCCCTTCCCGTCCCTGGGAGCTGCCGCCCCCGGACCCCCGCTCTCGGCCTGAACGGCCTCGTCCTCAAACGCCGGACGGGCTGGAAGGTGCCGCCCGGCTGAAGAGACCTGACCGGCGGAAAAGACCTCCCAGTACTCCGCCCTGCACGCCACGATCAGCCGGGTCCCCGTCTCCCGCAGCCACTCCGCCGTCCCCTCGGTCCACTCCCCCAGGCGGTGGGCCAGGGCCGGTGACATCTCCTCGGGGCCGTCCAGGAGGAGCAGCAGGGGGCGGTCCGCCGCGCGGGCGGCCTGGGCCAGGCGGTTCGGGCCGGTGTCGCCGAGGGCGGCCGCGCAGGTGGACTGCGCCGCCGCGACGATACGGGCGGCGCGGGCCAGTGCCCGGCCCGCCGCGTCCGCGACCGAGGCGTCGTCGTCCCTCAGGTCGGCGCCACGCAGCCACAGGGTGGGAGCCGGTTCGGGACCGCGGTTGCGGCGGGCGGCGAGGGCCGCGAGTTCCGTCGTACGGCCGCTGCCCGGTGGCCCGACGAGGCCGAGGACAACGGCCTGGCCGCGCACGAACGCGTCCAACTCCCTTGCTGTGGCGTTCCGTTCGACCGGCTCGACACCCGTCCGGCCGACGCAGCCCTCCAGCGTCCCGGGCGGCCCGTCCTGCCCCACCGACGTGGCCGTCAGCTCCAGCACACCGGCCAGATTGAGGTCGGCGCCGTACGCGGGCACCGTAGCCGCGTTCCGGTCGAGCAGGTCGGCCAGCGGGTCGGGACAAGTCCCGTGCGGTTCGCCCGCGACCGGCCCCGACGGCGCCTCAGACGATCGACCGACCGTCGCGGCATGGCGTAGCGGGACCGCGAAGCCCACCTCACGCTGGCCGGAGTGCAGCGCCGTGCCGAGGACGGCGACGACGGCGCCGGTCTCGGCGTCCAGGACCGGTCCCCCGGCCGCCCCGCCGCCCAGCCGCAGGGCGTCCCGGCCGGTCGTGCCGATCGCCAACTCCAGGGCCTCGTCGAGGAGATGGAAGCGGTCGGTCGCCGCGTACGTCACGGAGGTCGCGCCGAGGACGCGTGCCTCGCGCCAGCAGCCGGCGGCGAGGCGCACGTACGTGCCGGTCTCGACCCGGTCCCGGACCGTGACCGGCAGCGGGTCGACGCCGAGGCCTCCGGTGCGTACGAGGGCCAGGTCCAGGTCGGGCAGCGGGGTGACCGCGTCCGCGGTCACCAGGCAGGTGCGGTCCCCGGCGGCGTGCAGCACGAGCCTGGGCAGGCCGTCGACGGCCTCGTGGCTGGTGATGACGGTGCCGTGGTGGTCGGCGACGAAGCCGGTGCCCCGGGGGCGGCCGGCGAGGTCGTGGATGCGGACCAGGGCGTCGTCGAGGGCGGTCGGCTCCCCGTCAGGGGTGCGCCCGGTTCGTGTGTCCTGCGTCGGCCGGTGTCCGTCCCCGGTCCGCGGGCCCCGTCCCGCCATGTTCGAGCCTCCCCGCCGTACACCTGTGCCCTCAGTTCGACGTTAGGGGCGCGATGATCAGCGGGACAGATCACTTGGCGAACGCGCCCCCTTCCGCACCCTCGGTTCACTCCGAGCGCCTGCCCGGACGGGTGAACAGGCGGGGGTCGGTGGATACACCCTAGGGGTGGGGGAACCGAGGGGGGACCGTGGAGCGGCGGCACAACCCCGTGACGCCGCTCCACGGGCGAGGTACGCGACCAGCCGCGACGGGCAGAGACGACCGACGGCCCGTCGCGGCACCCCCAGCGGAGCGTCTAGCCGAAGACGGCCAGGCTCTTCGCCTTGCCCTTCTGTTCCTCGACGAGCGCGAGGAAGTGCCCCTCGGGGTCGAAGACGGCCACCGGGCCGCCGCCCGCGTAGACGTCCGGCATCTCCAGCCGTACGCCGTTGGTGAGCAGCCGGGCCCGCTTCGCGTCGACGTCCCAGCGCGGGAACGCAGCCGTGGCCGCTTCGCCGATCGGCAGCACGGCCAGCTCCTGCTGCAGCTGGTCCAGTGTCTTCGCGGAGTCCAGCTTGTACGGGCCCACACGGGTGCGGCGCAGAGCGGTGAGGTGACCGCCGACGCCCACGTCGTCGCCCAGGTCCCGGGCCAGGGCCCGGATGTAGGTGCCGGAGGAGCAGACGACGGAGACCACCAGGTCCAGCACCGGGGTGCCGTTCTCGGCGACGGCGTCCCGGACGTCGTACACCGCGAAGGACGAGACGGTGACCGGGCGGGCCGGGATCTCGAACTCCTCGCCCTCCCGCGCCCGCTTGTAGGAGCGCACGCCGTCGATCTTGATGGCGCTGACCTTCGACGGCACCTGCATGATGTTGCCGCTGAGCTTGGCGATCCCGGCGTCGACGGCCTCGCGGGTGACCTTCGAGGCATCTGCCGACCCCGTGATCTCGCCCTCTGCGTCGTCGGTCAGGGTCGTCTGCCCGAGGCGGATCGTCCCCAGGTACTCCTTCTCGGTCAGCGCGAGGTGACCGAGCAGCTTGGTGGCCTTCTCTACGCCGAGGACGAGCACGCCCGTCGCCATGGGGTCGAGGGTGCCTGCGTGCCCGACGCGTCGGGTGCGGGCGATGCCGCGCATCTTGGCGACCACGTCGTGCGAGGTGAAGCCCGACGGCTTGTCCACGATGACAAGCCCGTCGGGCGTCCGGTTCTTCTGGGTCATTCGGCGGTGTCGTCCTCGTCTTCACCCGGCTTCTTGTACGGGTCCGCTTCGCCGGCGTAGGTGGCGCCGGCCGAGACCTCGCGCACCTGCTCGTCGGACTGGCGGGCCTTGTCGAGGAGGTCCTCGATGGTCCGGGCGGTGTCCGGCAGGGCGTCCGCGACGAAGGTCAGCGTCGGCGTGAACTTCACGCCCGCCGCCGCACCGACCGCGGAGCGGAGCACGCCCTTGGCGCTCTCCAGTCCGGCGGCCGCGGCCGCCCGCTCCTCGTCGTCCCCGTACACCGTGTAGAAGACGGTCGCCTCCCGCAGGTCACCCGTGACCCGGGTGTCCGTGATGGTGACGTTCGAGCCGAGCCGCGGGTCCTTGATCCCGCGCAGCAGCTTCTGGGCCACCACCTCTCGGATGAGGTCCGCCAGCCTCTTGGCGCGCGCGTTGTCGGCCACTGGTCCGTCTCCTTAAGTGCTTACTTCGTGCTTCAGTCTTCGTCGCTGTGGAGCCTGCGTCGAACCGAGAGCAGTTCCACCTCGGGCCGCCCGGCGACCAGCCGCTCGCAGCGGTCCAGTACGTCGGAGAGGTGTCCCGTGTCCCCGGAAACCATCGCGAGCCCGATCTCGGCCCGGCGATGGAGGTTCTGGTTGCCCGTCTCCGCCACGCTCACCGCGTACTTGCGCTGGAGCTCGGCCACTATCGGACGGACGAGAGAGCGTTTCTCCTTGAGCGAGTGGACGTCGCCGAGGAGCAGGTCGAAGGACAGAGTCCCCACATACATGTGTGTCCGGATGTCCCGCCGGTTCGGGGTACGGGCGCCACGCTTCGACGCCGATACGGGAACCGTACACGCAACGGCCGGGGCCGATCGACGGAGTTTCCCAGAGGGAACTGCCGCCGACCGGCCCCGATCGCGTGCTGGGATCAGACGCGCGGCTTCTCGCGCATCTCGTACGTCGCGATGACGTCGTCGACCTTGATGTCGTTGAAGTTGCCGAGGTTGATACCGCCCTCGAACCCTTCGCGGATCTCAGTGACGTCGTCCTTGAAGCGACGCAGACCGGAGATGTTGAGGCCCTCCGCGATGACCTTGCCATCGCGGACGAGGCGCGCCTTGGTGTTGCGCTTGACCTCGCCCGAGCGGACCAGGACACCGGCGATGTTGCCCAGCTTGGACGACTTGAAGACCTCGCGGATCTCCGCCGTTCCGAGCTCGACCTCCTCGTACTCCGGCTTGAGCATGCCCTTGAGGGCCGCCTCGATCTCCTCGATGGCCTGGTAGATCACCGAGTAGTACCGGACGTCGACGCCCTCGCGCTCCGCCATCTGCGCCGCGCGGCCCGCAGCGCGGACGTTGAAGCCGATGACGATGGCGTCGGAGCCGGTCGCCAGGTCGATGTCCGACTCGGTGACCGCACCCACACCGCGGTGCAGGACGCGGATGTCGACCTCTTCGCCGACGTCGAGCTGGAGCAGCGAGGACTCGAGAGCCTCCACCGAACCGGACGCGTCGCCCTTGATGATGAGGTTGAGTTCCTGCACCAGACCGGCCTTGAGGGCCTCGTCCAGGTTCTCCAGGGAGAACCGGACACCCCGGCGGGCGAAGTTGGCGTTCCGCTCACGGGCGGCACGCTTCTCGGCGATCTGGCGGGCCGTGCGGTCCTCGTCGACAACCAGGAAGTTGTCGCCGGCGCCCGGGACGTTGGTGAGACCGAGGACGAGGACCGGAGTCGACGGACCCGCCTCTTCCACGTTCTCGCCCTTGTCGTCGAGCATGGCCCGGACACGGCCGTACGCGTCGCCGACCACCATCGTGTCGCCGACCCGCAAGGTGCCTCGCTGCACCAGGACGGTTGCGACGGCACCGCGGCCACGGTCGAGGTGGGACTCGATCGCAATACCCTGCGCGTCCTGCTCCGGGTTGGCACGCAGGTCGAGCGAGGCGTCCGCAGTCAGGACCACGGCCTCCAGCAGGCTCTCGATGTTGAGGCCCTGCTTGGCGGAGATGTCGACGAACATCGTGTCGCCGCCGTACTCCTCGGCCACCAGCCCGTATTCGGTGAGCTGGCCGCGCACCTTGGTCGGGTCAGCGCCCTCGACGTCGATCTTGTTGACCGCGACGACGATCGGGACGTCGGCCGCCTTGGCGTGGTTGAGCGCCTCGACCGTCTGCGGCATGACGCCGTCGTTGGCCGCGACGACCAGGATCGCGATGTCGGTCGACTTCGCGCCACGGGCACGCATGGCGGTGAACGCCTCGTGACCCGGGGTGTCGATGAAGGTGATCCTGCGCTCTTCGTCGTTGACCTGGGTGGTGACCTGGTACGCACCGATGTGCTGCGTGATACCGCCGGCCTCGCCCGCGACGACGTTCGTCTTGCGGATGGTGTCCAGCAGTCGGGTCTTACCGTGGTCGACGTGACCCATGACGGTCACGACCGGCGGACGCGCGACGAGGAACTCCTCGCCACCCTCGTTCTCGCCGAACTCGATGTCGAAGGACTCGAGCAGCTCGCGGTCCTCCTCCTCCGGGCTGACGATCTCGACGACGTAGTTCATCTCGCCGGCGAGCAGCTGGAGGGTCTCGTCGGAGACGGACTGTGTGGCCGTGACCATCTCGCCGAGGTTCATCATCACGGCGACGAGCGACGCCGGGTTGGCGTTGATCTTCTCCGCGAAGTCGGTGAGGGACGCACCGCGCGACAGGCGGACGGTCTGTCCGTTGCCGCGAGGCAGCATCACGCCGCCGACCGACGGGGCCTGCATGGCCTCGTACTCCTGGCGCCTCTGCCGCTTCGACTTGCGACCGCGACGCGCGGGACCGCCGGGACGACCGAAGGCGCCCTGCGTGCCACCACGGCCACCGGGACCGCCGGGACGACCACCGAAGCCGGGACGACCGCCGCCGCCACCGCCGGGACCACCCGGACGACCGGCGAAACCGCCGCCACCGCCACCGGGACCACCCGGACGACCGGCGAAACCGCCGCCACCGCCACCGGGACCACCCGGACGACCGGCGAAACCGCCGCCACCACCCGGACGACCGCCGCCACCGCCACCGGGACGACCGCCACCGCCGGGACCGCGGCCGCCGGGGCCACCGCCACCGGGACGCGGACCGGCAGCCGGACGCTGCGGCATCATGCCGGGGTTCGGCCGGTTACCTCCGGGGCCGCCCCCGGGGCGAGGGCCGCCGCCCTGCGGACGGGGCATACCACCCGGGCTGGGACGCGCGCCGCCCGGAGCCTGCGGACGAGGACCGCCGCCGGCACCCTGGGGACGCGGACCGCCCTGGCCCTGCGGACGCGGAGCGCCGCCGGGAGCACCGGCGCCGCCCGGGCCGCCGGGACGCGGCGCGCCGCCGGGACGGGGCGCCTGCGGGCGCGCCATGCCGGTGGAGCCACCGGAGGTGAAGGGGTTGTTGCCCGGACGGGGACCGGCCGGACGGGCACCGGGACGGGGAGCGCCGCCACCCTGGCGCGGGGCGCCACCGGGACGGTCGCCACGGTCACCACGGCCCTGGCCGCCCTGACCGGGACGCTCCGGACGGGCGCCCGGACGCGGGGCCTGGCCTGCCGGACGCGGGGCGCCCGGACGCGGGCCGGAGCCCTGGCCCTGGGAGGCAGCCGGGGCGGCGGGAGCCGCCGGAGGCGCCGTGAACTCGGGCGTGGTCGGAGCCGGGGACGCCGGGGCGGGCCGCGGCGCGGGCTTCGGGCCCGGGGTGGGACGGGGGCCGGGAGCGGCCGGCGCGGCGGGAGCCGCGGGCTTCTCGGCGGCGGCCGGCTTGGGGGCCGGCGGGCGCGGGGCAGCCGGACGGGCGGCCTGCGCGGGAGAGGGGGCTGCCGGACGAGCCGGGGCAGCCTTGCGTGCGGGGGCGGACTTGCCGCCTCCGTTGCCCTGCTGGAGGGCGTCCGTCAGTTTACGGACGACGGGCGCTTCGATGGTCGAAGACGCCGAACGGACGAATTCACCGAGTTCTTGGAGCTTGGCCATGACGACCTTGCTCTCAACCCCGAACTCCTTGGCGAGTTCGTATACCCGGACCTTAGCCACTTCGCTCCTTTTAGGTCCGGGTTGCGTCCGGACCGTCGCTACTTCATGGGCGTACTCATCGCGTGCTCATCGAGTGCTCATCGCAATCTCGACCTACTTCCAACTCGCGGGGTACCAGGGCCGCACGGAGGTTCCGCACGACCACGTCTTACGGTGTTGCCTGCTCGACATAGAGGCGCAACGCCTTTGTGTCGAGCGGTCCCGGGGCGCGCAGCGCCCGCGTGAACGCCCGGCGGCGTACCGCCAGGTCGAGACAGACCAGGGCGGGGTGCACATACGCACCCCGGCCGGGCAGCGTACCGCGATGATCGGGGACACATTCACCCTCGACCGCCACAATGCGCAGCAGTTCCTTCTTGGCCGCTCGCTGCCTGCACCCCACACAGGTGCGCTCAGGGCATGCGCGGGCACGCGTCCGGCCAGACACCCTTAAGTCTACCTCCCCGTGGCGACCTCACCCCTTTGGGGCAAGAATCGAACAGTTCCGCGCATACAACTGTCGTGATCTAAGCCATCCGCGGCTTGGATCTATTCCCCGCGCTGCTCGCTCCGCTGGTCTCCGCGCTGATCCTCGGTCTGCTCGGTGTCCGGACGGATGTCGATCCGCCAGCCGGTCAGGCGGGCCGCGAGGCGGGCGTTCTGCCCTTCCTTGCCGATCGCCAGCGACAGCTGGTAGTCCGGGACCGTCACGCGCGCGGAGCGGGCGGCGAGGTCGACGACCTCCACCTTGGAGACCCGGGCGGGCGACAGCGCGTTGGCGACCATCTCGGCCGGGTCGTCCGACCAGTCGACGATGTCGATCTTCTCGCCGTTCAGCTCGCCCATGACGTTGCGCACCCGCCCGCCCATGGGGCCGATGCAGGCGCCCTTGGGGTTCAGACCCGAACGGGTGGACCGCACGGCGATCTTGGTGCGGTGACCGGCCTCGCGGGCGATCGCGGCGATCTCCACCGAGCCGTCGGCGATCTCCGGCACCTCCAGGGCGAAGAGCTTCTTCACCAGGTTCGGGTGGGTGCGCGAGAGGGTCACGGACGGACCGCGGACGCCCTTCGCCACTCGTACGACGTACGACCGCAGTCGCATGCCGTGCTGGTACGTCTCGCCCGGCACCTGCTCCTGCACCGGCAGGATGGCCTCGAGCTTGCCGATGTCCACCAGCACGTTCTTCGGGTCGCGGCCCTGCTGGACCACGCCGGTGACGATGTCGCCCTCACGGCCGGCGTACTCGCCGAGCGTCGCGTCGTCCTCGGCGTCGCGCAGCCGCTGCAGGATGACCTGCTTGGCGGTGGTGGCGGCGATACGGCCGAAGCCGGACGGGGTGTCGTCGAACTCGCGGGGCTCCTGGCCCTCCTCGAGGTCCTCGGGATCCTCCTTCGCCCACACCGTCACGTGGCCGGTCTCCCGGTTGAGCTCCACGCGCGCGTGGCGGCGGCTTCCCTCGGTTCGGTGGTAGGCGATGAGGAGGGCCGACTCGATCGCCTCGACCAGCAGGGGGAAGGAGATCTCCTTCTCCCGTACCAAGCCCCGCAGGGCACTCATGTCGATGTCCACGGCTACGCCTCCTCTTCCTTCTCGTTCTTGTCCTTGCGGTTGAACTCGACCTGCACGCGCGCCTTGTCGACGTCGACGAAGGCGAGTCTGCGGCTGGTCGCCCTGCGGCCCTTCACCCCGGGCACTTCGAGTTCCAGACCTTCGTCGTCGACCTTGAGGATCCTGGCGACCAGTTCCCCGCCGTCGGCCAGCTGGAACTTCACCAGCCGGTCCACGGCGCGCACATAGTGCCGGTGTTCCTTGAGGAGGCGCTCCGCGCCCGGGGTTCCGACCTCGAGGGTGTACTCGCCCTCGCCCATCGCGTCCGTCTCGTCGAGCTTCGCCGAGAGCGCGCGGCTCACATCGGCGATCTGGTCCAGATCGGCGCCGGTGTCGGAGTCGACGACCACGCACAGCACCCGCTTGCGTCCGACGGAGTCCACTGCGATCTCTTCGAGATCCAGGCCCTGGGAGCTGACGAGCGGTTCCAGGAGCTCTCGCAGCCTCTCGCTCTGGGTGGTGCTCATCCGGGTGACTCCTCGGCCGCGTGTGCTGTTGTGGGATGGGTCGCGTGTCTGGTCAAAGGGTATCCGGTCGCAAGGTGTGTTGCCGTACACGTACGGACGTGCGGTGCCGATGAACACCGACGGGCACGGGCGCGGGTACCGTGATCACGGCGGGGCGGTTTCCCGCCCATGCGTTCGTACGAGGCCCCCGAGGACGTCAGCCGTGTCGTACCCCCCGCCCTTGCGCGCCCCCTCGGGGCCGCGCAGAAGATCCGTGCTTGCTTCGGCCGCCGGGGCCGCCCTGCTGGTGGGGTGCTCCGGTGGGGAGTCCGAGGAGAGTGCCGGTGGCAGTCCGTCGGTCACGGAGCAGGCGCGCGCGCGTGCGGCGCGGGACAGCGTGGGGCTGCTCGGGCGGTACGACGCCGTGATCGCCGCACATCCTGCCGTGGCGGAGCAGTTGGGGGCGCTGCGGGCGGAGGTCGACCGGCATGTGGAGGCGTTCGGGGGGACGGTTGCGAAGACCTCCCCCACAGCGCCGGAGTCGGCTTCGCCCTCCGCTGGCGTGCCCGCGAACCAGAAGGACGCGCTGGCCGGGCTGGCCGCCGCCGAGCGGGCTCTGGCCGACCGGCGGATCGCGGCGCTCCTCGACGTGCCGGGTGAGTTGGCGCGGCTGCTGGCCTCGGTGGCGGCGGCCGGTGCGGCGCATGCGTATCTGCTGACGGAGGGTGCCCGGTGAGCCGGAAGAAGGAGCTGAAGGCCCTGCAGGCGGCGCTGGCCGCCGAGCATGCGGCGGTGTACGGCTACGGGGTCGTCGGCGGGCGGATCCGCCCCGGACGGCGTACCGAGGCCCGGGCGGCGTACGACGCGCACCGGGCCCGGCGTGACGCGCTCACCCGAGAGGTACGGGACCTGGGGGGCACGCCGGTGGCAGCGGCGCCGGGGTACGTGCTGCCGTTCCCGGTGCCGGACTCGGCCGCGGCCGTGCGGCTCGCCACCGAGTTGGAGGACCGGGTGGCCGGCGTCTACTCCGACCTGGTGCGGGCGACCGCGGGCGAGCGGCGACGGGCTGCCGCCGGGGCGCTGCGGGAGGCGGCGGTGCGGGCGGTGCGCTGGAGCGGCGAGAGCGTAGCCTTCCCTGGGCTCGCCGAGCGGGCGGCCACCGCCCCGGCCTCGCCGACCCCCACGGCGTAACGCGTACTGGAAGGGAACGACTCGCGCATGGCTTTCGCACCGCCGCAGCGTCTGGTCAGGGCGCTCGGTGAGACGGCACCGGACGGCGACGACTGGCTGGAGAAGCTGCCCGCAGCGGCCCAGCAGGCGGTCGCGCTACGCGAGTTGACCGTGGAACGGGTACAGGTGCCCGGCGGGCGCAGCAGCCTGGTCGTGCTGGTGCGCCGCCCCGACGGGATGCCCGCCGTGCTGAAACTGGCCCCGCCCCGGGCCCGTCCGGAGAGCGAGCGGGCCGCGCTGGCGCACTGGGGCGGTATGGGCGCCGTACAGCTGGTCGAACCGTTCATGACGGAGGGTGTGTTGCTGCTGGAGCGGCTGCATCCGGATGTGTCGGTGCGGTCGTTGCCGGAGGCGAAGGCACTGCTGGAGGCGGCGGGGACGTTGCGGCGGCTGTGGGTGGAGCCACCTGTCGGCGAGGGCGCGCATGTCTTCGAGACCGCGGCGGAGCGGACCGGGCGCCAGGCCGAGGCCATGCGGAGCACTGCGTCGGCGAACACCGAGGTGGCGGCGCTGGTCGACGCTGCGGTCGCCGCCCGCGAGGGACTGCTTGCGGATCCGCCCGAGCGGCGGCTGCTGCACGGGACGTTCCGGCAGAGCAAGGTTCTCGCCGGTGAGCGGATGCCGTGGTTGGCCGTGGGGCCCGATCCGGTGGTGGGTGAGTGCGCGTTCGATCTCGCTCGGTTGGTGCGGGACCGGGTGGAGGATCTGATCGCCTCGCCGGCGGGGGCGGCGACCACGCGGCGGCGGGTGAAGCGGCTTGCCGAGTCGTTGGAGGTGGATCAGGAGCGGTTGCGGGGGTGGACGTTGTTCCGAGCCGTGGAGTCGGGGGTGCGGGCGCTTCGGGTGGGGCGGGAGAAGGATGCGGAGTTGTTGCTTGAGTTTGCCGGGTGGCTTTAGGGCGGTTCGGCTCGGGGGTTCGGGTTGTTCGCGGGCTGCAGGTGTGTGGGGGCTCGTCGCGCCCACGCGGCGGAGCCGCATATTGACACAGCCCCACGCCCCTTTACGGGCGGTGTCGCTCCCCCTTGGTTGCGTAGTACCGCCCGGGCTCCGTTCAGGCACGCGCCTCCAGTGGCTCTGACGTCTCCTGTGCGGGGGTGCGGGTCGTAAGTCGCTCCGCGGCTGCCGCCAGGGCGAGTACGGCGATGTTCGCGGCCAGACCCACCAGGCCTGCGTTGACGTTCCCGGCCAGGCCCGTCTGCCAGAACGTCAGCCAGACGACGACCAGTTCGCCCACGAAGAGGCCGGCCAGGACGGCCACCTTGCCCACCGGGCGGCGGGCCAGGAAGCCCAGGGCGATGGCGGGCGCCAGCTGGACCGTGCCGCTGTAGGTGAGCAGGAGGAGGTTGGCGAGCAGGTCGGGGCGGTAGATGGCGAGGAGGAGGGAGAGACCGCAGGCTGCCACCACCGTGCCGTGGTTGATCCAGAACTGCTTCCGCTCGTCCCGCACCCGGGCGATGTTGCGGGCCACCAGGGACGAGATGCCGATCAGGATGCCCGCCGCCGGCACCATCGCCGTGGCGATGGCCGCGACCACGACCAGGCCCGTGGCCCACGTGGGCAGCACCTGCTTGCTCAGCGTCAGCAGGATGCCGTTGGGCGGCGTGCCCGGCTTGAGGACGAGCACGGCGGCGAAGCCCACGATGATGGGCATCAGGAGGCAGAGTTCGTACAGCGGCATCCAGGTGTAGTTGCGGCGCAGCACCTTCGGGTCGCGGGCGGACATCACGGCGGGCCAGGCGTGCGGCAGGCACATCAGGCCGACGCCGACCATGCTGACCAGCATGCTCGTGGTGAACCAGATCTGGTCGGACGGCCCCGCGTGGATCGTCAGCAGCTGCGGGTGGAGCTTGTCGATGCGGTGGAACATCGCGGTGACGCCGCCCGAGAAGTGGGCGGGGACCGCGATCAGGAGCACGGCGAGGACGACCAGCATCACGACGTCCTTGAAGTACGACGTCATGGCGACGCCGTGCAGGCCCGCCCACAGCACGAAGGCCACGACCAGCGCACAGCCGATGATCATGCTGAGAGTTCCGGAGGCCGAGTCGCCCGTGACCAGCTGGACGATCAACCCCAGGCCGGTGATCTGGAGTTGGAGATACGGCAGCACGAAGACCACGCCGAGGACGGCGGCGACCGTGCCGAGCAGTTTGCTGTCGTAGCGGTCCTCCAGGTAGTCGCCCTGGGTGAGGTAGCCGCGCTCCTTGCCCAGCGACCACAGGCGCTTGGCGAGGAAGAACAGCACCATGTAGCCGATGGGGACGTACGGGAGGGCATAGAGGGCGGCGACTCCGCCGCTGAAGGCGAGGCCTGCCATGCCGAGGAAGGTGAAGGTGGTGAACACCTCGCCGGCCTGCAGGAACCACATGCTCAGTGCGCCGAAGCGGCGTCCGCCGACGGCCCATTCGGAGAGGTCCGCGGCGGGCTTGCGGCGGCCGACGAAGCCGAGGACGCCGATCAGTGCGATGCCGGTGAACGTCATGACCAGGATCGTCGTCACTTGTCGGCCTCCTCACGGTTCATGAGGCGCTCCGTGAGGAGCAGCGCGGGTGTGCACATCACGCACCACACCGCGCCCCACACCAGCATCCGGGGCAGCCCGAACCACAGCCCGCCGGTGTTGACGAACGGCAGGAACGGCATGAGGACGAGGCCGAGGGCGGGCACGGCGGGGATCAGGTGGTACGGGCGCACGGTGCCTCCTCGGCGAGACGGTCAAGGCGGCGGACGGCGAGTTCGGCGAGCAGGGCGGCGCCGTCGGACAGCACCGCGTCGTCGAAGGCGGCGAGCGGGGAGTGGTTGGTGGGGGCGGTCTCCGGGTCGCCGGTGGCGTCGGCGCCCAGGAAGACGAAGGCGCCCGGCACCCGGTCCAGGACCCGGGAGAAGTCCTCCGAGCCGGTGATCGGGTCGGTGAGCTGCTCGAAGCGCTCCTCCCCGAAGGCCTCGCGGACGGTGTCGGCGAGGAAGTCGTGCTCACCGGCATGGTTGACGGTGACCGGGTATTCAGGGACGAAGTCGACCTCGGCGGTGAGGCCGTGGGCGGTGGCGATGTCCTGGCAGAGGCGTACCGAGACCTCTGCGATGCGTTCGGCGGCAGTCGGCGAGAAGGTGCGGACGGTCGCCTCGAAGGCCGCGTCGTCGGGGATGATGTTGCGCCGGGTTCCGGCATGGAAGGTGCCGACGGTGACCACGACCGGGTCGAACACGTCGAAGCGCCGGGTCACCATAGTCTGCAGTGCGGTGACCATCTCGCAGGCCGCCTGGATCGGGTCCAGGGAGTCGTGCGGGCGGGAGCCGTGGCCGCCGGCGCCGACCACGCGCACATGCAGGCCCGCCGAGGCCGCCATCAGCGGGCCGGGGCGGGAGGCGAAGACGCCGGTCGGATACGACGACGAGCTGACGTGCAGTCCGTAGGCGGCGTCGACCGGGCGTCCCGCCGCCTCCAGCACCCCCTCCTCGACCATGTGCCCGGCGCCGTCCCAGCCCTCCTCCCCCGGCTGGAACATGAACACCACGTCTCCGGCGAGGCTCTCCCGCCGGTCCGCGAGCAGCCGGGCGGCGCCGACCAGACCGGCCGTGTGCAGGTCGTGGCCGCAGGCGTGCATGGCGCCGGCGATCCGGGAGGCGAACTCCGCGCCGGTGCGTTCGGTGACGGGCAGGGCGTCCATGTCGCCGCGCAGCAGTACGACGGGGCCGCCGGGCGCGCCACCGCCGCGCAGCACGGCCGTGACGGAGGACAGCGAGCTGCCGGTGCTGATCTCCAGCGGCAGTCCGTCCAGCGCGGCCAGCACCTTCTCCTGTGTGCGCGGCAGGTGCAGCCCTATCTCCGGCTCCCGGTGCAACGCCCGGCGCAGGACGGCCAGT
Source organism: Streptomyces sp. NPDC051172 (assembly GCF_040682555.1). Taxonomy (NCBI): domain Bacteria; kingdom Bacillati; phylum Actinomycetota; class Actinomycetes; order Kitasatosporales; family Streptomycetaceae; genus Streptomyces; species Streptomyces sp. NPDC051172. The sequence continues at coordinate 162,961 of NZ_JBFBBE010000005.1, read as the reverse complement.
TCACCCTGGAGCTCACACGCGTCGTCTCGCAGACTCATCTCTCTCCCCTCACCCGTGCACCACCTGTTGCATGTACTGCCCACGTGGCCGGAAATGATGAGGGTGCGACACGGTGCCGCGCGCAATTGGCGGAAAACGCCGCACGGGCTCCGGGTGCGGGTTCGTCGTGGCTTGCCGCGCAGTTCCTCGCGCCCCTTCAGGGCGCTCCCCCTGCCGTCAGTTTGGTCGGGGAACGGTCTGAGAGAAGTCTGTGGGCCCCCGTCGGGGGCCCACAGACGTTCCTGAGGAGTTTCCTAAGCGGTCAGGCGGGCGATCGCCTCGTCCACCGTCAGCTCCTCGCGCTCGCCGGTCTTGCGGTCCTTGAGTTCCAGGACGCCCTCGCCGGAGCGGCGGCCTGCGACCAGGATCTTCGGTACGCCGATGAGCTCGGCGTCCGTGAACTTGACGCCCGGGGAGACCCCCGCCCGGTCGTCGACCAGGACGCGCAGTCCGGCCGCCCGCAGCTTCTCGGAGACGTCGAGGGCGAGTTCGATCTGCAGGGCCTTGCCCGCGGCGACGACGTGCACATCGGCCGGTGCGACCTCGGCGGGCCAGCACAGGCCCTGCTCGTCGGCGGTCTGCTCGGCGAGGGCCGCGACCGCGCGGGAGACCCCGATGCCGTAGGAGCCCATGGTGACGCGGACCGGCTTGCCGTTCTGGCCGAGCACATCGAGCTTGAGGGCGTCCGCGTACTTGCGGCCGAGCTGGAAGATGTGGCCGATCTCGATGGCGCGGTCCAGCTTGAGGCCGGTGCCGCACTTGGGGCACGGGTCGCCCTCCTGGACGACCACGACGTCGACGTACTGGTCGACCTCGAAGTCACGGCCCGACACGACGTTCCTGGCGTGCGTGCCCGCCTTGTTGGCGCCGGTGATCCAGGCGGTGCCGGGGGCCACCCGCGGGTCGGCGATGTACTTGACCTTCTCGCCCCGGCCCTGCGGTCCGACATAGCCGCGGACCAGGTCCGGGCGGCCCGCGAAGTCCGCCTCGGTGACCATCTCGACGACCGCCGGAGCGAAGTGCGCCTCCACCTTGCCCATGTCGACCTCGCGGTCGCCGGGGACGCCGACGGCGACGATCTCGCCGTCGACCTTCACCAGGAGGTTCTTCAGAGTGGCGGAGGCCGGGACCTCCAGGAAGGCGGCGAGGGTCTCGATGGTCGGGGTGTCGGGGGTCGGGATCTCCTCCAGCGCGGGCACACCTTCGGCGTCCACCGGCTTGAGCTCGTAGGTGATCGCCTCGGTGTTGGCCGCGAAGTCGCAGTTCGGGCAGTCCGCGAAGGTGTCCTCGCCGGCCTCGGCCGGGGCGAGGAACTCCTCCGACTTGGAGCCGCCCATCGCGCCCGCGGTCGCGGCGCAGATGCGGTAGTCGAGGCCGAGGCGCTCGAAGACGCGCTGGTAGGCCTGGCGGTGCAGGGCGTAGGACTGGGCGAGGCCCTCGTCCTCGGTGTCGAAGGAGTACGAGTCCTTCATCAGGAACTCGCGGCCGCGCAGGATGCCGGCCCGGGGGCGGGCCTCGTCACGGTACTTGTGCTGGATCTGGTAGAGGATCACCGGCAGGTCCTTGTAGGAGGACGCCTGGTCCTTCACCAGCAGGGTGAAGATCTCCTCGTGGGTCGGGCCGAGGAGGTAGTCGCCGCCCTTGCGGTCCTTGAGGCGGAACAGCTCGGCGCCGTACTCGTCCCAGCGGCCCGTGGCGTCGTACGGCTCCCGCGGCAGCAGGGCGGGGAGCAGCACCTCCTGGGCGCCGATCGCGTCCATCTCCTCACGGACGATCCGCTCCACGTTGGCGAGGACCTTCTTGCCGAGGGGCAGCCACGACCAGATGCCGGCCGCCGTGCGGCGCACATAGCCGGCGCGGACGAGCAGCTTGTGGCTGAGGACCTCGGCGTCCGCCGGGTCGTCACGCAGCGTCTTCGCCATCAACTGGGACATGCGTTGGACCGGTGCGTTCGCCATGGTTCTCGTACTCCTGCTGCGTAAGGGTGATGGCAAGGAGGTTAGCCGGGGGGCCGGTTCCGGTGGAAATCCGTTAACGGCGCCGCAGGGGCAGGGGGGCGCCCATCACGGCGTACGGCTTCGGGGCACTCGGGAAGAGGACCTGGCGGGCCAGGTCCTGGTAGCCGAGGGAGTGGTAGAGGCCGCGGGCGGGGCTGTCCACGTCGATCGCCGACAGGATCGAGCGGGGCTCGGTGACACCGTCGGTGATGGTCGTGATCAGGGAGCGGCCGATGCCGCGGTTCTGGTGGCGCGGGTGGACGTGCAGCTCGGTGATCACGAAGGAGTCGTCGAGCCAGCCGTCGTGCCCCTGCGCGCGGAGGTACGGCTCGACGACGGTGGACCACCAGTGGGTGCGGTCGTTGGGCATGCCGTAGACGAACCCGACCAGGTGCCCTTCGACGGTGGCACCGAGTGCGCGGGCTCCCGGGTACGTCATGTGCCGCAGAACGATCTGCCGCCGTACGGCGACCTCGTCGGAGCCGAGTCCGAAGGCCACGGCCTGCACGGCGAGCGCCTCGTCGACCCGGGCTGACAGGTCGAGGGGGCCGATCACGACGTCTTCGGGATCGCGGTGTCCGTGACCGGGAAAGCGCAGCATGCCGGGGAGACTACAGGTCTCGTACGAGGGTCAGAACTGCGCTGTGAACCGCGGCCGGAAGTCCGGCTGGAAGTGCGGCTAGAAGAGAACGCTCATGAACGCGCCGACCTCCTGGAACCCCACCCGCTGGTACGCCCTTCGCGCGGGGGTGTTGAAGTCGTTGACGTAGAGGCTGACGACCGGGGCCACGTCCGCCAGCGCGTAGCGCAGGACCGCGGCCATGCCCGGTGCGGCGATCCCCCTTCCCCGGTACTCGGGGGCCACCCACACCCCCTGGATCTGGCAGGCCTGGGGGGTGGCCGCGCCGATCTCCGCCTTGAAGACGACCCTGCCGTGCTCGTCGAGGCGGGCGAACGAGCGGCCGGAGCCGACGAGTTCGGCGACCCGGGCCTGGTACAGCAGCCCGCCGTCACCGACGAGCGGCGAGACGCCGACCTCCTCGGTGAACATGGCCACGCACGCCGGCATGATCGTCTCCATCTCGTCCTTGCGGATGCGGCGGACGTGGGGATCCGGGGCGATGCCGACGGGCATGCGGTCGGTGACCATGAGCGGCTGGTGGGCGCGGACCTCGCGGGCGGGGCCCCAGCTGGGTTCCAGCAGGCGCCAGAGCTGGGAGGCGGCCTCGACGGGGCCGACTATGGAAGAGCAGCGGCGGCCGGCCCTGCGGGCGCGGTCGGCGAAGGCGCGTACGGCGCGCGGGCCGGCGCAGATCGGGACGAGGTTGGCGCCCGCGTAGCAGAGGGAGGTCAGCATGCCCTCCTCGTAGAAGCCCCACATCTCGCCGCCGAGCCGCCACGGGTCGAGGCCCGCGACCTGGACCCGTGACGTCACGAAGGCGTTCGCGACCGGCTCGCGGTCGAGGACGGCGAGCGCGGCGTCCAGGTCGCTCGGTTCGAGCACCCGTGAGGTGGTCTGCGTCAACACGTGCGGGCCTCACCCTGAGGTTCTGCTGATCTCCGCACTGTACCTGCGGAAGCTGGGCGGTGCCGCCCCCGGTTGGCGTACTGCCCGTTGCCCGGTGGGGCTTGGCTGGTGCGCCGTCTGGGTGCTGCCGCCCCCAGGCCCCCGCTCCTCGGCCTGGACGGCCTCGTCCTCAAACGCCGGACGGGCTGAAAGACCAAGCTCCTCAGCCGGCCACCGAAACCGACGGCTCGCCGGACGGGGTGCCGTCCGCCTCCATCTGTTCGGCCAGCTTCATGGCCTCCTCGATGAGGGTCTCGACGATCTTGGACTCCGGGACCGTCTTGATGACCTCGCCCTTGACGAAGATCTGGCCCTTGCCGTTGCCGGAGGCGACGCCGAGGTCGGCCTCGCGGGCCTCGCCGGGGCCGTTGACGACGCAGCCCATGACCGCGACGCGGAGGGGGACCTCCATGCCGGTCAGGCCTGCGGTGACCTCCTCGGCCAGCTTGTACACGTCGACCTGGGCGCGGCCGCAGGACGGGCAGGAGACGATCTCCAGGCCGCGCTGCTTGAGGTTCAGGGACTCCAGGATCTGGTTGCCGACCTTGACCTCCTCCACGGGGGGCGCGGAGAGGGAGACGCGGATGGTGTCGCCGATGCCCTGCGAGAGCAGTGCGCCGAAGGCGACCGCCGACTTGATCGTGCCCTGGAAGGCGGGGCCGGCCTCCGTCACGCCGAGGTGGAGCGGGTAGTCGCACTGGGCGGCGAGCTGCTTGTACGCCTCGATCATCACGACCGGGTCGTTGTGCTTGACCGAGATCTTGATGTCCCGGAAGTCGTGCTCCTCGAAGAGGGACGCCTCCCAGAGGGCCGACTCGACCAGGGCCTCGGGGGTCGCCTTGCCGTACTTCTGGAGCAGACGCCGGTCGAGGGAGCCGGCGTTGACGCCGATGCGGATCGGGGTGCCGTGCTCCTTGGCGGCCCGCGCGATCTCCTTGACCTTGTCGTCGAACTGCTTGATGTTGCCCGGGTTGACGCGAACGGCCGCGCAGCCCGCCTCGATGGCCGCGAACACGTACTTCGGCTGGAAGTGGATGTCGGCGATGACGGGGATCTGCGACTTCTTCGCGATGGTGGCGAGCGCGTCCGCGTCGTCCTGCGTGGGGCAGGCGACGCGCACGATCTGGCAGCCGGAGGCGGTGAGCTCGGCGATCTGCTGGAGGGTCGCGCCGATGTCGGACGTACGGGTCGTGGTCATCGACTGCACGGACACGGGGGCGTCGCCTCCGACCGCCACGGATCCGACCTGGATCTGCCTGCTCCGCCGACGCTCGGCAACCCTGGTCGGAACGGACGGCATGCCGAGAGAAATCGCAGTCATCTGCTGTGCAACCCCAAGTCGTGGATCAAGGTCCGGTCCCGGTACAGCGGGCTCCAGGCTTCGAGATTACGGCACGTGCGCAGGCCCGGGCACGCCCCCACCTCGAACACACTCGGCGGGGGACCCCCTCCGATGTAAACCCACTCAATGGAAGGCGGCCCGGCACA
>NZ_JBFBBE010000005.1:13869-157860 GCF_040682555.1 Streptomyces sp. NPDC051172 | reverse complement strand
GCCCAGTGGCGCTGCCCCGCGACCGCCCCCACTCCCAACAAACGGGGGGGGGAACCCCAACGTTTTTAAACCCACAAATTGTAGGCCGCCCCGCCAAAACGGGGGCGGGGCCGCCACAAACTCAGCGTGACCAGTTGGTTTTCTCTAGGTGATTTTCACTGGGTTGACCACGTCCGCGATCAGCACCAGCAGCGTGAAGCAGACGAAGACGCCCGCCACCACGTACGCCACCGGCATGAGCTTCGCCACGTCGAAGGGGCCCGGGTCCGGGCGCCGCAGCACCCTCGCCAGGTTGCGGCGCAGGGCCTCCCACAGGGCGCCCGCGATGTGCCCGCCGTCGAGCGGGAGCAGCGGGAGCATGTTGAAGAGGAACAGGGAGAGGTTGAAGCCGGCGATCAGCATCAGGGCCGTGGCCAGCTGCTGGGTCGGCGGGATGTCCATGGTGAAGATCTCACCGCCGACGCGGGCCGCGCCGACCACGCCCATCGGGGAGTCGGGCTGGCGGGGGGCGCCGTCGAAGGCCGCGTTCCACAGGGCGGGGATCTTGCCGGGCAGGTCCGCGATGGAGCTGACGGCCTCGCCGAGCCGGTCGCCCATCCAGGACACGGACTCGCCGAAGTCCTGGCGGACGACGCCGTTGGCGGCGCTGAAGCCGAGGAAGCCGGCGGTGACGTACTTGCCCGGGACGACGTGACCGGTGGAGTCCTTCTTCGCGACCTGGTTGGTGGCGATCTTCGCGTGCAGCGTCGTCTCCTGGCCCTTGCGGTCGACGACGATCGCCACGTCCTTGCCGGGGGTGGCGCGGATGAGGTCGGAGAGCTTGTTCCAGTCGTCGGTCCGCACCCCGTCGAAGGACACGATCTTGTCGCCGGCCTTGAGGCCCGCCGCGGCGGCCGGGGAGGCGGCGTCGGACTTCGTGCACTTGTCGCGGTTCTCGCTCTGGGCGATGACGCACTGCGAGACGGAGCTGACGGTGGTGGTCTGCTGGGTAATGCCGAAGCCCATCAGGACCGTGAGGAACAGCGCCACGGCCAGGATCAGGTTCATGAACGGGCCCGCGAACATCACGATGACCCGCTTCCAGGGGGCGCGGGTGTAGAAGAGGCGGTTCTCGTCCCCGGGCCGCAGCTCCTCGAAGGCCGCCGAGCGGGCGTCCTCGATCATGCCGCGCCAGGGCGAGGTGGAGCGCGCGGTGATCCGGCCGTCGTCGCCGGGCGGGAACATGCCGATCATGCGGATGTAGCCGCCGAGCGGGACGGCCTTGAAGCCGTACTCCGTCTCGCCCTTCTTCCGCGACCACAGGGTCGGGCCGAAGCCCACCATGTACTGCGGCACGCGGATGCCGAAGAGTTTGGCGGTGGACAGATGCCCCAGCTCGTGCCACGCGATCGAGACCAGCAGGCCGACCACGAAGATCACTATGCCGAGGATCATCATCAGGGATGTCATGCACGCGCCTCCGCGGCAGAAGTCGTCTGCGCCGTCAGTTCCCGGGCCCGGGCCCGTGCCCAGGTCTCCGCTTCGAGGACGTCCGGCACGGTGAGGGAAGTTCCCGTGGACGGGGTGCCGTGCTCCTCGACGACCCTGGTCACGGTCTCCATGATCCCGTTGAACGGCAGCGCGCCACTGCGGAACGCCTCCACGCACTCCTCGTTGGCCGCATTGAACACCGCCGGGGCGGTGCCCGCGAGCTCACCCACGTGCCGGGCGAGGTTCACCGACGGGAACGCGTCATTGTCGAGCGGGAAGAACTCCCACGTCGACGCCGTGCTCCAGTCGAAGGCCGGTGCCGCGTCGGGGACGCGCTCGGGCCAGCCCAGGCCGATGGCGATGGGCCCGCGCATGTCGGGGGGCGTCGCCTGGGCGATCGTCGATCCGTCGGTGAACTCAATCATCGAGTGGACATACGACTGGGGATGCACGACGACCTCAATGCGGTCGAAGGGAATGTCGTACAGCAAGTGTGCCTCGATCACCTCCAGGCCCTTGTTGACCAAGGTCGCCGAGTTGATCGTGATCACCGGGCCCATGGCCCAGGTGGGGTGGGCGAGGGCGTCCTGGACGGTGACGTTCGCCAGCTCGGCCTTGGTACGGCCGCGGAAGGGGCCGCCGGACGCGGTGACGACGAGTTTGCGTACGTCGGCCCGGGTGCCGGCCGCCAGTGCCTGGAACAGGGCCGCGTGCTCGGAGTCGACCGGAATGATCTGCCCGGGCTTGGCGAGCGCCTTGACCAGCGGGCCGCCGACGATGAGCGACTCCTTGTTGGCGAGCGCGAGGGTGCGGCCCGCCTCCAGGGCGGCGAGGGTCGGGGCGAGGCCGATGGAGCCGGTGATGCCGTTGAGCACGGTGTGGCAGTCGGAGCCGGCGAGCTGCGTGGCCGCCTCGGGCCCGGCGAGGATCTCCGGGAGCGGCTCCCCCGTGCCGTACTGCGCGGTGAGCGCCTCGCGCAGCGCCGGTACGGCGTCCTCACGGGCGACCGCGACGGTCCGTACCCGCAGCCGGTGCGCCTGCTCGGCGAGGAGGGCGATCCGACCGCCGTTGGCGGACAGGCCGGTGACCCGGAAGCGGTCGGGGTTGCGCAGCACCAGATCGATGGCCTGGGTGCCGATCGACCCGGTGGAGCCGAGGACCACCACGTCCTTCGGGCCGGTTCCCGCCACGGGGTCGTAGACGAGATGCGGGTCGGCGAGTGGGGCTGGACTGTCGCTCATCCCTCCATTGTTGCCGAGCCGGAGCGCCGGGAGGACAGTGCGTCGCTCGGGTGGGTGGCTTGTCGGCCTCTGCGGGGGTTGGAGCGGGATCCTTCCTCGGGGCTGCCCGGCGGTTGAGTCGGCCGGCAGGAGCCGTTCCTGCCGCCGACCCGATCCGCCGGACAGCCCCCGGCGAAACGCCGTGAAGATCACGCGCCGGGGGATCCCTTCGCGGAAGGTGCCGGGAGGTCAGCGGATGGGGCGGTGCAGGTTCTCCTTCGCCGAGGCCCCGGGGTCGGCCGCGGCGATCCACGGTCCCTCGCCCGAGGGGTCGACGATGCCGTCCTCCAGCCACTCGTACGTGCCCGACATGATGCCCTTGACCAGCTTGCGGTCGAGGTCGTCGGTGTTGGTCCACAGGCGGCCGAAGAGCTCCTCGACGCGAATGCGGGACTGGCGGCAGAAGACGTCGGCGAGCTGGTAGGCCTCGCGGCCGTGGTCGCCCTGGCTGCGCAGGAGTTCGGCCCGTACGCAGGCCGCGCTCATCGCGAACAGTTCGGCGCCGATGTCGACGACGCGGCCGAGGAAGCCCTGCTTGGTCTCCATCTTTCCCTGCCAGCGGGACATGGCGTAGAAGGTGGAGCGGGCCAGCTTGCGGGCGTGCCGTTCGACGTAGCGCAGGTGCGGGGAGAGGTCCACGCCGTGCTTGAACTGACCGTAGGAGACCGGGAGTTGGCCCGGTCCCGCGACCAGTTTCGGAAGCCACTTGGCGTAGAAGACACCGGCGTTGGCGCCTGCCTTCGCCTTGTCCTGCAGGGATTTCTCGGGGTCGATGAGGTCACCGGCCACCGACAGGTGGGCGTCGACGGCCTCGCGCGCGATCAGCAGGTGCATGATCTCGGTCGAGCCCTCGAAGATGCGGTTGATACGCAGGTCGCGCAGGACCTGTTCGGCCGGGACCGCCTTCTCGCCGCGGGCGGCGAGGGACGCGGCCGTCTCGAAGCCGCGGCCGCCGCGGATCTGGACGAGTTCGTCGGCGATGAGCCAGGCCATCTCCGAGGAGAAGAGCTTGGCCAGGGCGCCCTCGATGCGGATGTCGTTGCGGTCCTCGTCGGCCATCTGCGAGGACAGGTCGAGTACGGCCTCCAGGGCGAAGGTGGTCGCCGCGATGAAGGAGATCTTCGACCCGACCGCCTCGTGGTGGGCGATCGGCTTGCCCCACTGCTCGCGGGCCGCCGACCACTCGCGGGCGATCTTCAGGCACCACTTGCCGGCGGCCACGCAGGACGCGGGGAGCGAGAGCCGGCCGGTGTTGAGGGTGGTGAGGGCGATCTTCAGCCCTGCGCCCTCCGGGCCGATCCGGTTGGCCGCAGGGACGCGGACCTGGTGGAAGCGGGTGACGCCGTTCTCGATGCCGCGCAGGCCCATGAAGGCGTTGCGGTTCTCGACGGTGATGCCCGGCGAGTTGGTCTCGACGACGAAGGCGGTGATGCCGCCCTTGTGGCCCTCGCTCTTCGGCACCCGGGCCATCACCACCAGGAGGTCGGCGACCACGCCGTTGGTGGTCCACAGCTTCACCCCGTCGAGGACGTAGTCGTCCCCGTCCGGCACCGCGCTGGTGGCGAGCCGGGCCGGGTCGGAGCCGACGTCCGGCTCGGTGAGCAGGAAGGCGCTGATGTCGGTGCGGGCGCAACGGGGCAGGAACTGCTCCTTCTGCTCCTGCGTGCCGAACAGCTTCAGCGGCTGCGGTACGCCGATCGACTGGTGCGCCGACAGCAGTACGCCGATCGCCGGGGAGGCCGAGCCCGCCAGCGCGAGCGCCTTGTTGTAGTACACCTGGGTGAGGCCGAGGCCGCCGTACTTGGTGTCGATCTTCATGCCGAGGGCGCCGAGTTCCTTGAGGCCGTTGATCACCTCGTCGGGGATCCTGGCCTCGCGTTCGATCAGCGCGCCGTCGACCTTCGTCTCGCAGAAGTCGCGGAGCTTGGTGAGGAACTGCTCGCCGCGCTGCACGTCCTCGGTGGACGGGGTGGGGTGCGGGTGGATGAGGTCGAGGCGGAAGCGGCCGAGGAAGAGTTCCTTGGCGAAGCTCGTCTTGCGCCAGTCCTGTTCACGGGCCGCCTCCGCCACCTGGCGGGCCTCGCGTTCGGTGACGGTGGGGCGTCGGGAAGAGGGTGCGGGTGCTGCGGACATCAGGGCCACCTCGCCGCGAATCGGGATCTTGGTCGACTTTGGTTACCGACGGGTGCTACCCGATCGTATGTACCCGATTCGGGGCGAGGCCACCACCCTTTGTGCAGCCGTTCGGCCGATGTTTCTGATACGACGTCTTCCGTAGGACAACACCTCGGAAAAGAAAGCCGAAAAGAAGACCGAAGAGGCTGTCGAAGCGCTTCGACATCCTATGGACACCCACCCTCGCTAGAGCTAGGGTCGAACCACCCCCACCCGCCCCTGTTCGCAATGCGCACTGTCGAAGCGCTTCACACGCTTGGAGAGCTGGATGGTCACCCTCGCCGAGGTCGCCCAGCACGCCGGAGTCTCGGCGAGCACGGTGAGCTATGTCCTCAGCGGCAAGCGGTCCATCTCCACGACCACCCGACAGCGGGTCGAGCAGTCCATCCGCGAACTCGGCTACCACCCGAACGCGGGCGCACGGGCCCTGGCCAGCAGCAGGTCGAACATCATCGCGCTGATGGTCCCACTGCGCACGGACATGTACGTCCCGGTGATGATGGAGATCGCCATCGCGGTCGCCACCACGGCCCGTACGCACGGGTACGACGTGCTGCTGCTGACCGGCGAGGAGGGCCCCGACGCGGTGCGCCGGGTCACCGGCAGCGGGCTCGCCGACGCGATGATCCTGATGGACGTCGAACTCGACGACGAGCGGCTGCCGTTGCTGCGCGGCACCGACCAGCCGTCGGTCCTCATCGGCCTGCCCGCCGACACCTCCGGACTGACCTGCGTCGACCTCGACTTCAAGGCGACCGGCGCGCTGTGCGTGGAGCACCTGGCGATGCTCGGCCACCGCGACATCGCCGTCATAGGAGAGGCCCCCGCCGTCTACGAGCGGCACACGGGCTTCGCCGAGCGCACCCTGGACGGACTGCGTTCACGCGCCCAGGAGCTGGGCGTACGGCTGCTGCACCGGCCGTGCGAGGGCGGGTACGACGCCATGGCCGTCACCCTCGCCCGCATTCTCGACGAACGGCCGGGCACCACCGGCTTCGTCGTGCAGAACGAGTCGGCGGTCGAGCCGCTGCTCGCCCTGCTCCGCCAGCAGGGCCGTGCCGTGCCCGAGGACGTGTCGGTGGTCGCGGTCTGCCCGGACCAGGTCGCCGTGCAGGCCTCGGTGCGGCTGACGTCCGTCGCCATCCCCGCGCAGGAGATGGGCCGGCACGCCGTGGAGCGTCTGGTCGCCAAGCTCGACGGCCTCGGCACTGACGAAGTCGTGCTGCTCGCACCGGAGTTGACGGTCCGGGCGAGCACGGGCCCGGCACCCTCCGGTACTTCCTGATCCCGCTCTTCCGTGCCCTCCCGGGCACCCTCATGTCTTTCGGGAGCACCCTTCGTGAACCAGTCTGCCGAAAACCAGCCGCAGGCCGGGGCCCAGCCCCAGGTCAGCCTCGCTCAGTCGTCACCCACCGTCGGCACCTTCCGGGAGCGGGACGGCGCGCTGGAGTGGAGCGGCCGTCAGGAGACCCTCCGCGTCGAACCCTGGGGCCCGGACGCGGTCCGGGTGCGGGCCAGGCTCGGCGGCCCGATCCTGGAAGGCCTGCCGGGTGCGGCGCGCTCACCGTGGAGGTGAGCGCCGAGGGCCTGATCCGCTTCCTGCGCACCGACGACGGCCACGAGGTGCTGGCCGAGGAACGCGCCCACTTCTGGTGGCCGGGCTCCCGCCTGTACACCGCCGTCGGCAACGGCCACCACCGCCTGGAGCAGCGCTTCGCCGCCTACGACGACGAGAAGCTGTACGGCCTCGGCCAGCACCAGCACGGCCGCCTCGACCAGAAGGGCCTGGTCCTCGACCTGGTCCAGCGCAACGCCGAGGTCGGCATCCCGGTGCTCTCCTCCAGCCGCGGCTACACCCTGCTGTGGAACAACCCGGCGATCGGCCGCGTGGAACTGGCGCACAACGGCACCCGCTGGGTGGCCGACTCGGCCCGGCAGATCGACTACTGGATCACCGCGGGCACCCCGGCCGACGGCCAGCGCCGCTACAGCGCGGTCACCGGCCGTACGCCGATGCTGCCGGAGTGGGCGGCCGGCTTCTGGCAGTGCAAGCTGCGCTACCGCACCCAGGACGAACTCCTCACGGTGGCAAGGGAGTACAAGCGCCGGGGCCTGCCCATCTCGGCCATCGTGTGCGACTTCTTCCACTGGACGCACCTGGGCGAGTGGAAGTTCGACCCCGCCGAGTGGCCGGACCCCGCGGCGATGGTGCGCGAGCTGGCGGAACTCGGCATCAAGCTGGTGGTGAGCGTGTGGCCGTCCGTGTCGCCGCTGAGCGAGAACCACCCGGTGATGGAGCAGCGCGGCTACTTCATCGGCACCCAGTACGGCCCGATGGCGCACGCCGACTGGCCCGACAAGCAGGTCGCCTCCACCGTTCAGGCGGCCTTCTACGACGCCACGAACCCGGACGCGCGTGAGTTCCTGTGGTCGAAGGTGCGCGACAACTACCTCGTCCCGTACGGCATCACGGCCTTCTGGCTGGACGCCTGCGAGCCCGAGCTCAAGCCGGGCTTCCAGGAGAACCTGCGCTACTGGGCGGGCCCCGGCCTGGAGGTCGGCAACAGCTATCCCGCCGAGAACTCCCGCACCTTCTACGAGGGGCTGCGCGCCGAGGGCGAGGAGGTCATCACCCTCAACCGCTCCGCCTGGGCGGGCAGTCAGCGCTACGGCGCCGCCCTGTGGTCCGGCGACATCGGCACCGACTTCCCGACCCTGCGCCGCCAGATCGCGGCCGGCCTCAACACGGCCCTCTCGGGCATCCCCTGGTGGAACACCGACATCGGCGGCTTCCACGGCGGCGACCCGGACGACCCGGCGTACCGCGAGGTCATGGTGCGGTGGTTCCAGTTCGGAGCCCTGTCTCCCCTGATGCGGTTGCACGGGTTCCGTGACCCTGGGATGCCACTGGGTCCGGAGATGACCGGCGGGCCGAACGAGGTGTGGTCCTACGGCGAGGAGGCCGGGGCGATCCTGGAGAAGTACCTGCGGCTGCGGGAGCGGCTGAAGCCGTACGTCCTGGACGTGATGCGGGAGGCGCACGAGGAGGGGTTGCCGGTGATGCGGCCGCTGTTCCTGGAGTTCCCGGAGGATGCGGCGGCCTGGGCCGTGGATGACGCGTATCTGTTCGGGCGGGATCTGTTGGTTGCGCCGGTGCTCACGGCTGGCGCGAGCGCCCGGACTGCCTATCTTCCGGCGGGGGCCGCGTGGACCGATGCGTGGACTGGTCGGACGTACGAGGGTGGTGCGACCGTGACGGTCGAGGCGCCGTTGGATCGGATTCCGCTGTTTTTGCGGGACGGGGCTCGGTTGCCCATTGCTTCGCAGGAGGAGGTGCCACGGTAGGTCGTTGAGCGACTGCTGCACCGTCGTGGCTGGTCGCGCAGTTCCCCGCGCCCCCAAAAACAGGGGGCGCGGCAGAACCGCGCGGAAATCGCCCCGCCTGTTCAATTCCGGCAGACGGACTCCAGGGAGCGGACCAGGGCCTTCGTGTGGAGCAGGTCCGGGTGCTTTTCGTGGTGGACCTCGATTACCGCCACGGTGAGTTCGGGGCGGCAGATCAGGGCCGTGCGCTCCGGTGTCGTGTCCGCGACTGCCTGGACCAGGTCCGTGTTGATGCGGTTGATGGTCTGGCGGATCACGTTCAGGTCGGGCCTGGTGGTCGGGGCCTGGTCGGGGTGGGCGGTCCAGCGGGCGTAGAGGGCGCGCTGGACGTCCTTGTTGGCCTCGATCTGGTCGCGGAAGATACGGCGGACCTCGTCGGGGTCGGCGCCGATCTGCTTCGCCTGTGCGGCGACGTTGTCGAGGACCACCTGCTCGCGGGCGGGGTCGTCGATGGGGCTGTCGGTGCCCCACTTGGCCGCGGCCACCAGATCGGCGGTGGCGAGGCGCTCGGCGGCGAGGGAGGCCACCGGGTGCAACGGCGAGGACCAGGGGGATGCGGGTGCCGCTGCCGCGGTGCCCGGTATGGCGAGCACTGCGGCAGCGGCTGCCAGCGTGGCGCGGAGGGGGGTGAGGATCTGCATGGGGTCCATGTAACCTCACCCGGTCCGCAACAACATCAACTGCTGCTGACGCTTTCGCTGTTGACGGTGAAATTCAGGCCACCGGACGATGACGTGATCTCGAAGCCGAACTGCACGTCCCCGATGGTCACGTTGCCGAACCAGCCCTTGGTGTCCTTGATCCACTTCAGGATCGGCAGGACGTCGACGGTGCCGGAGCTGGAGTTGGAGGTGCGGACGAACGAGAAGACGTCGTTGGAGCCGTTGGTGCCCTTGTAGACGGTCCAGGAGTGACCGCCCAGCGTGACGTTGCCCTGCGAGGTGCCGAGCGGGCCGACGGCGCCGGTCTTGTTCATCCAGAGCATGATCTCGTACCTGTGGTTGGTGTCCCAGATGTCGTACGCCGTCTCGTACGCGCCGGACGACGGGACGGTGACGTTGTAGCTGCTGGAGAGCGAACCGAGCGAGGTGACCGACTTGTTGATCGCCTTGGTGGCGTTCGGGTAGGACTTGATGCCGCCGGTGTTGGGGTGGTCGGCCCAGACACCCCAGTTGGTGCCGGAGTTGGCCCAGATGCACTGGCTGCCGGCGCCGGAGCCCCAGATGTTGTTGTAGAGCGTGTAGCCGTTCAGGCTCGTGCTGCCGTACTGGGCGCAGGAGCTCCAGACCGCGGCGGAGGCGGGGGCGGAGGCGAGGCCGACGGTGGCGCCGATGGCCATCGCCGGGGCCAGTAGGGCCATGGTGACCTTGCGCAGAGTGCTCTTTGCCATGGTGTCCCTTCCATGGGTGGGGGGAGTTGCGGGGTGGTTACCACGCCCCCTGGGCGAGGACGTGGTCTTCTCCGGCGACGAGGTCGAGCGGTCGCGTGCCGGAAGAAGTCCTGAGTTCGATGCGGTGCGTGCGGGTGGGGCGCAGCACCGCCGTCGCTTCCTGCGGGTTCCAGGTGAGGTCGAGTTCCGCCCCGAACCGGGTGCGGATACCGAGGAGCCGGCCCTTGGGGTAGGCCTTCGGGAGCGCGGGCAGCAGGACCAGGCGGTCGGGGGTCGACTGCACGAGCATCTCGATCAGCACGGCGGGGAGGGTGTGGGCCGCGTCGGCGTTGTAGACGTCGCGGTCCGGGTAGTGCGCGCTCATCAGGGAGGCGTGGAAGAAGTCGCCGTTGAGCACCTGGCCGAGGGCGTGGGCGACCCGTTCGCCGTCGCGCAGCCGGGCGGCGACCAGGGCGTGGTGCAGATGGCCGTGGGCCGAGTCGTTCTCGGCGCCGCGCAGTTCGAGGGCACGGTGGGCGGCCGCAGCGAGGTCCGGGGTGTCGTACGGGTTGATCTCGTCGAGCGGCCAGACGCCGTAGAGGTGGCTGAGGTGCCGGTGGTCGTAGGTGTCGTCGAGGCCGGGCCAGGCCCATTCGGCGAGGGCGCCGTCGGCGTTGATCCGGTGGGGCGGCAGCCGGTCGGCGAGAGCACGCCAGCGGTCGGCCTCGGGGGTGTCCGGGTGGTACTCGGCCGCCGTCAGCAGCGCGTGCCGCGCGGCCGAGAGGTCCATGGCCGCGTTGATCGCACCCCAGCTCGCGTTCGCCGGGCGGTTCTCCGGCGAGTAGGACGGGACGACGACCAGGTGGCCGTCCTTGTCGGTCCGGGTGAGGAAGTCCTCGTAGAACAGCGCTGTTTGGGCGAGCGCGTGGGCGGTACGGGGATTCCGGGCGCCGTTCGTCTCGTCGTGGTCGACCAGCGGTTTGAGCAGCCAGTCGGCGCCCGCGGTCCACAGGTGCAGGGGGTATTCGGGGCTGAAGTGGTAGGACAGCCCGGACTCGCCGTCGGTGTGGGCGGGGGCGACGACACCGCGGGCGCCGAAGACCGCGCGGGCGTTGTCGGCCCAGTCGGAGAGCTGGCCCTGGATCAAAGACGCGTGGGCTTGCGTCACTTCGGGGAGGGCGGCGGCCGCTGCGGAAGCGGTCTGGAGGTTGAGGTTGGCGTCGTTGGTGAACGCCCCCGACCACGCGGTGTTCCAGTCGCCGGTCCACAGGCCGACCAGGCGGGGCGGGAGCAGGCCGCTCGCGGAGAGCAGGTGGTAGCGGCCGGCGGCGAAGAGGCGCTCCAGGAGGGCGGGGCTGTCGGGGTGCGCGAGCAGCTCCGAGCCGGGCAGGGCGCGCTCTGCGGGGTCGGCGTCCAGGTCGAGGGTGGCGCGCTCGTAGGCGGTGCGGTGCAGGGCCGTGTGGCGGTCCAGGAGGAACGTGTACGGGTCCTCACCGGTCGGCAGCAGTTCGCGCAGGGCTTGGGCGTGGGGGGTCGTGTCCAGCTCACCGGTGTGCCGCACCACCCTGGTCAGCAGCAGGACGGACTCGGTGTCCGCGACACGTGCGCCGGGGGGCGTGAGCGCCGTACGGCCGCCCGTGACCACGACGAGCGTCACCCCGGTGTACGCCGTGTCGCTGCCGGGATAGCGGACGCGCAGGGTGAGCAGGGCGCCCTCGGGGGTGAGGACCGCGCCGTCGCCGACGGCGAGGCCCGGCGGTGCGCCCGGCAGGCGGTGGTCCAGGGCGATGTCGAGGTCGGTGGTCGTGATGTGCTGGACGATGACGTCGTCGGCGCGGGAGACGAAGACCCGGCTGCTCCAGCCCTCGCCGACCGCCTTCACCACGCCGGTGGTGAAGTCGACGGAGCGGCGGTAGCGGTGCGGCTCCTCGCCGGACGGTCTGCGCAGTCGTACCTGGAAGGCGGGGTGGAAGGGCTGGACCCACTGGAGGTCGCGTCCGTCGGTGAAGGTTTCGGCGGCGTGCAGTTCGCCCGCCAGCAACCTGTCCTGAAGGAGCGGCAGTTGGTCGGCGAGACGGGGCGGACGGGCGCTCTCGGCGCCGTTGGGGCGGACGAGGGTGTGATGGGTGACGACGACCCGCTCGTCGTTCGGATCACCGAACACAAGTGCGCCATGGTGGCCGTTGCCACTCAGGAAGCCGTCCTCCCAGCGGGCGGCGGGGAGGGGTTCCCAGGTTCCGTGGACGATGTTCGTCGGCGTGTTCATGGGCGTGATCATGGGCTTGTTCATGGGCGCAACACCATCACGCCGTACCGGCCGAGGGTGACATCGCCCTCGACCGTCGCGCCGGTCAGCAGGTCACGGTGGGTGCCCGGCACCTGCACGGTCACCGACTCCCGCCCGTGGTTGAGCACGAAGAGCAGATCGCCGCGGGGCACCGCCTCCACCTGGTCCGGCAGGCCGTCGAGAACAGGGCGGGCGCCCGCGTCGGCTGCGATCGCGGCCAGCAGGACGCGCAGCGCGTGCGGCTCGGGGAGCGTGGAGACGTACCAGGCGCGGCCCTTGCGCAGCACGGCGGGCAGGCCGTCGAGCTCGCCGCCCTTGTACCTGGCCTCGGCCGAGGCGTCCTGCGCGGCCTCGATCTCCTCCGACCACAGCGTGCCGTGGAAACCGTCGGTCTCGGCGGTCTCGTCCGCGTCCAGCGGCCACCACTCGTGCAGCGTGCGAATGCCGAACAGCTCGCGCAGGCGGGGGTCCATGCCGCCGGGGCGCACCCGGTCGTCCTCGTCGGCGACACCGGTCAGGAACCCGCAGACGAGGGTGCCGCCGCCGCGGACGTAGGCGAGGAGGTTGTCGACCGCCGTGTCCGTGAGGGAGTACAGCTGCGGGACCACGACCAGCTTGTAGGCGGTGAGGTCGTGCTCGGGGCGGGCGAAGTCGGTGGTGAGGTGGGCCTGCCACAGGGCGCGGTGCCAGGCGGTGAGGACCTGGGTGCAGTCGACCCGGGACGAGATCCGGCCCTCGTGGGCACCGGCCCACCAGGAATGCCAGTCGTGCAGGACGGCGATGTCATTGCGGCTGTGACTGCCCGTCACCTCACCGCTGATCCTGGCGAGTTCGGCACCGAGCTGCTTGACCTCCTGATACGTACGCCCCTCCGCCCCTGCATGGCTGACCATCCCGGAGTGGAACTTCTCCGCGCCCTGGCGGGACTGACGCCACTGGAAGTAGCAGACGGCGTCGGCGCCGCGGGCCACCGCCTGGAGGGACCAGAGGCGGTTGAGGCCGCGCGGCTTGGGGTGGTTGACGCCGCGCCAGTTGACCGGGCCCGCCGCCTGCTCCATCAGCATCCAGGGGCCGCGGGCCTGCGAGCGGGTCAGGTCCTGGACGAGGGCACCTTGCTGCGCACCGAGGGGATCGCGCGGGTCGGGATAGAGGTCGACGGAGACGACGTCCTCCTCCTCGGCCCACCGCCAGGCGTCCTGCCCGGCCCACAGCGGCATGAAGTTGGTGGTGACCGGGATGTGGGAGGGGCTGTGCCGACGGACGATGTCGCGCTCGGCGGTGTAACACTCCAGGAGCATGTCGGAGGTGAACCGCTTGAAGTCCAGCACCTGGCCCGGGTTCTTCAGGTAGTGGGCGTGGCGGGGCGGCAGGACCTCGGCCCAGTCGCCGTATCCCTGGCTCCAGAAAGCCGTGCCCCAGGCGGAGTTGAGGGCGTCCAGCGTGCCGTACTTCTGCTGCAGCCAGCGGCGGAAGCGCGCGGCGGCCTCGTCGCCCCAGTCGTAGGTGCAGTACTCGTTGTTGATGTGCCACATGGTGAGGGCGGGGTGGCCGCCGTAGCGGGCGGCGAGGTCCTCGGTGATGGCTGCGGCGTAGCGGCGGTAGGCGGCGCTGGAGTGCGAGAAGTGCTGGCGGCCGCCCCACCATTCGGTGCGTCCGTCCTCGTCGCGCGGCAGGGTCTCGGGGTGCAGCCGGCCGAGCCAGGGCGGCGGGGAGGAGGTCGGGGTGGCGAGTACGACACCGATGCCGCCCGCGTGCATGAGGTCCATCAGCCGGTCCAGCCAGCCGAACTCCCGCTCCCCCGGCCGGGGTTCGAGCCTGGCCCAGGAGAAGACACCGAGGGTGACGGAGTTGACGCCGGCGTCCCGCATGAGACGTACGTCCTCGGTCCAGGTCTCCTCGGGCCACTGCTCGGGGTTGTAGTCGCCGCCGAAGAGGATGCGACCGCGGGTGGCGTCGCTGAGCGCGGGCATCAGACGGGGTCTCCGTACTCGATCCCGCGCCCGTTGGTGGCGAGGCCGCGGACCGACGGATGGAAGAGGACGCTGGTGACGAAACCCGTGCCGCCCATGACGGCGTTGCGCCAGCGGTAGGCCGGCGTGGCGGTGGCGGCCGGTGCCGCGGCCGGCGCCCGCCCGGAGAGCAGCGGAACGCCGGTGAGCGCGGCGGTCGCCGCGGTTCCGGCGAGAACGGCATGTCGGCTCGGGGTGAACGCGGGCATGACAGACCTCGTTCTGTGCGGTGGGAGCAGCGGGAGGCTTGGGACCGCCGCGGCCGACCGCTGCTGGAGGCAGGTCGGCCACGGCGGAGTCGAAAATCGTGTGGCTCAGCCCTTGATGGCGCCGGTGAGCATGCCCTTCCTGAAATGCTTCTGGACGAACGGCGACAGCACGGCCACGGGCAGCAGGGCCATCACCATGACCGCCATCTGGATGGCGAGCCCGGACAGTTGACCGGTCCTGATGGCCTGGCTCAGGCCGACCGGCGCCTCCTGCTTCTGCACGAGCTGGATCATGACGTTCTGCAGCGGCATCATGTCCTGGTCGTTCAGATAGAGCGACGCGTTGAACCAGGCACTCCAGTAGCCGACGGCGTAGAAGAGCGTGATCACCGCGAGGACGGCCCGCGACAGCGGCATGACGATCCGCCAGAGGATCCGCAGGTCCCCGGCGCCGTCGATGCGCGCGCTGTCGATGAGCTCCGGCGAGATCTCCATGAAGAAGCCGCGCAGCACCAGGATGTTGAAGACGCTGATGGCGCTCGGCAGGATCAGCGCGAGATAGCTGTCCGTCAGGCCGAGGGACTGCACCAGCAGATAGGTGGGGATGAGGCCGGCGCTGAAGAACATGGTCGCCAGCAGCAGCATCAGGATCCAGCGGTGGCCGAGGGACCCGCTCCGGGACAGGCCGTAGGCACACAGGACGGACACCGCCATCGAGAACAGCGTGCCGGCCAGGGTGACGAGGATGCTGATGACCGCGGCGCGGGTGACCTGGCCGCCGCCGAGCAGTTCCTTGTAGGCGACGAAGGTGATGCCCTTGGGCACCATCACCAAGCCGCCCGCCTCGTTGATGGTCCTGCTCGAGGACAGGCTGGTGACGACGACGATCCACAGCGGGAAGAGGATCGCCAGGCAGGCGAACGTCAGGGCGATGCCCTTGCCCGCGAGACCGGCCTGGGAGGGCTTCTCCTCCCAGGCGGGGCGCTCCGGTGCGGTCCACCAGCGCGGCCGGCTCGCCGGTTTGTCGATGACGGCGGTCACTTCTTGTACACCCCCTTCTCGCCCATGAGATGGGCCACCTTGTTCGCGGCGAGGACCAGGCCGATGCTGACCACGCCCTTGACGAGACCGGCGGCGGCCGCGTAGCCGAAGTTCTGGTTGCGCACGCCGTTCCACCACACGAAGGTGTCGAGGACCTCCCCCGCGCCGGGTCCGACGCCGTCACGTTGCAGCAGGATCTGTTCGAACCCGACGGTCAGGGCATCGCCGACGCGCAGCACGAGGAGGAGGGCGATCACCGGGCGCAGGGCGGGAAGCGTGACATGCCACATGCGGCGCCAGCGTCCGGCACCGTCCATCGCGGCGGCCTCGTACAGGTCCGGGCTGACCGACGCCAGGGCGGCGAGGAAGACGATGATCCCCCACCCGGCGTCCTTCCACACGCTCTGCGCGGTGAGCAGGAAGGGGAAGGTGTCCGGGTTGGTCATGATGTCGAGGCCGTCGTACCCGTGCTGCCGCAGCAGCTGGGAGAGCATGCCCGCGCCGCCGAACATCTGCTGGAAGACGGCGATGACCAGCACCCAGGAGAAGAAGTGCGGCAGATACCGAACGGCCTGCGCGAACGCCCGCACCCGGGGCCGGACCACGCTGTTGATGAGCAGCGCGAGCAGGATCGGGATCGGGAAGAACAGCAGGAGCTGGACGAAGAACAGCACGAGCGTGTTCTCGACGGCGTTCCAGAAGGCGGAGTCCGCGAAGATCTGCTGGAAGTTCTCCAGGCCCACGAAGGGGCTGTTCAGCATGGAGACGATGCCGTTGTCGCTGATGTAGGGGTCGTAGTCCTGGAAGGCGACGACGTTGCCGAGGATCGGCAGGTAGTTGAAGACCAGAAGGAGCACGACGGCCGGCAGCGTCATGAGGATCAGCAGGCGGTCGCGTCTGAACCTGAGCCGGAGGCTCAGTTTGCCCGAGCCTCGTTTCTCCCGGGGGCCGGTGGCGTCCTCGGACGCCACCTGCGTCTTCACCGGAGTGCTGGCCTCGGCTTTGCTCCGAGGCACCGTGCTGTGGGACACAGCCGTTCTCCTTGCCTCAGAGTCTCGTCAGCTCGCCGCCGGACCGTTCTCGTCGAGGAGCTTCTCGTACCAGTCGCGCAGCTTGTCCCCGCCCTTGCTCTTCCAGTCGGAGATGGCCTGCTGCATGTCGCTGATCTTCTTGTGGCCGCGGATGATGTCGTCCTCGAGCTGCTCGAAGTCGTTGACGAGGTTGGTGTAGCGGGAGGGCTCGGTGATCTGCAGGCCCCAGAACGACGACTTCTTGGTGAAGGCGCCCATCCGCTGCTGCCACTCGACCATGCCCCGGGTGTACTTCGGGAGGTCGGGGTGGGCGATGGTCGCGGCGGGGCTCGCGACCATGACGTAGGCGTTGATGACCTCGTTGTTGCCCCTGTCGTTCTTGACGGGGACGCCGTCCTTGAGCGTGTAGTGGGTGCCCTCGACCCCGTAGTTGGTCATCATCCACTCCTTGGTGCCGAAGGGCGCCGCGGTGACGTTGGCGACCGCCAGCACGTCGCGGATGACGGACGCGGAGGCCTTCTTGTTGACGAAGGCGAAGATGTTGGCCGGGTTCGTGGCGTACAGCGTCGGGGCACCGCCGTCGTGGCCCCAGATGTCCATGCCCCAGACCTTGACGCCGGGGTTCTGGGTGGCCAGGGAGGCCTGCTGCCCGTACCAGTTGGAGATGTCGTTGTTCCAGATCAGGAACTCGCCTGCGGCGAACTTGGGGGCCGGGTCGGTGATCTGGCTCTTGCCCAGTTTGAAGTTGGGGTGGACGACTCCGGCGGCGAACAGCTTCCGCGTCCACTCGATGGCTTCCAGGTACTGCGGGGTCTCGATGCGGTTGATCAGCTTGCCGTCGACCAGGTTCCACCAGAGCGGCTTCTCACCGCCGCCGAGCACGCCGAAGTTCATGAACGCGGTCCACTTCATGTCACCGCAGGCCCACCGCCTGGCCCTGGCGTTGGTGATCTCCTTGCACAGAGCCATGAACTCGTCGGAGGACCGCGGGATTTCGTAGCCCTCCTTGTCAAAGATGTCCTGGCGGTAGATGGGCACGATGTTGTCGACGTACCCGGCGGGCATCGGCAGGCCCATCAGCCTGCCGCCGAAGATGGAGCGCTGCCAGGCGTCGCTGGGGATCGCCGCGAGGTTGGAGTACTCCTTGACCTTGTCCCCTGACAGGTACGGGCCCAGGTCGGCGAACTTGCTGATGATGGCGCTGGGTATCTTGCCCATCATGTTCCAGCTCGGGACGACGACCACATCCGGGACGTCACTGGAGGCGAGGACCGCGCCGAGCTTCTGGTCGTAGGTGTTGCCGTCCTGGTTGCGCCACTGGACGTCGACACCGATCAGGTCGTTCATCGCTGTGTAGTAGGGGTTGTTCTGCTTGGGCGGCGAGCCCCAGAACGGCGACATGATGGTGACGTTGCCACCCTTGCCGAGCTTCTTCGGCACCGACGTCTTGAGGGTGGCGACGTCGAGTTTGCTGGTGAAGCCCATCGCGGAACCGTTCTTGGACGGGAGGTCCGGCGTCACCACGTTGCTGGCCACATAGGCCGGCAGGAGCTTCTTGGCGTTCTTGCCCGACGTGGTCCCGTCGCGCGACCCGCCGTCCGAACCACCGCAGGCGGACAGCAGTGGCATCCCTCCCGCCACCGCTGCGGTGGCGACCGCGGTTGAGGCGAGGAAGCTTCTCCGGCTCGGTCCGGAGGAGGCGGAGGCGGCGTTCGGCGTCATTGCGTCAACCCTTCGTGGCGCACCTGGACACCCGGCGGAGGCCGTCGGCTGCGGTGTCGTAAGTGGAACTGGCTGAGCTGAAGCGTTTCTTCGACGTGTGAACGGAAACTGCAGTCGAAGCGCTTCGATGTTGCTGTGAGGTTAAGTGAACACACAGGGGCGCACAAGGGTCGCATCCAAGATTCCTCCCAGGCTCGGGAGCGCCCTCATTTCTTATGCACCGCTTGAAGTGAGGGTGTCGATCTCTTGACACTCGACCCCGAGTCGAATGAGCATCGAAGCGCTTCGAAAGCATTCCCGTCGATCCATCGCAGGGGGATCCCCACGTGACCGCACACACGCCGCACACGCCGCCTTTTCGCGATCCGCACCTGCCCTTCGCGAAGCGCATCGACGACCTTCTTTCGCGGCTCACCCTCGATGAGAAGATCGGTTTCCTGCACCAGTTCGTACCCGCCGTCGAGCGACTGGACATGCCGGCGTTCCGCACCGGCCAGGAGGCGCTGCACGGCGTGGCCTGGATGGGTCCGGCCACGGTCTTCCCGCAGGCGGTCGGTCTCGGCGCGACCTGGAACCCGGACCTGGTACGACGGGTCGGCGAGGCCGTCTCCAAGGAGACCCGCGCGATGCGCGCCCGTGACGACCGCGTGGGGCTCAACGTCTGGTCCCCGACCGTCAACCTCCTGCGCCACCCGCTGTGGGGCCGCAACGAGGAGGGCTACTCGGAGGATCCGCGGCTCACCTCGGCCATCGCCACCGCCTACACGCACGGCCTGCGCGGCGAGCACCCGACGTACTGGCGCACGGCGCCGGTCCTCAAGCACTGGCTGGCGCACAACAACGAAACGGGCCGCGACGTCACGTCCTCCTCCGTCCGCCCCCGCGTTCTGCACGAGTACGACCTGCGCGCCTTCCGCGACACGGTGGAGGCGGGCGCGGTGGCCGGCGTCATGCCCGCGTACAACCTGGTCAACGGCCGCCCGAACCATGTCTCGCCGTATCTGCGCGAGCACCTGCGGACCTGGACCGACGAGGATCTCCTCGTCTGCTCGGACGCGGGCGCGCCGTCCAACCTGGTCGACTCCGAGCACTACTTCGACACGCACGAGGAGGCGACGGCCGCGGCGCTGCTGGCCGGCGTCGACAGCTTCACCGACCACGGCACCGACAGCTCGAAGATCACCGCGCGGGTGCGCGGGGCCCTGGAGCAGGGCCTGCTCACCGAGCCGGACATCGACACGGCCGTACGCCGCCAGCTCTCGGTGCGTTTCCGCCTCGGCGAGTTCGACCCGCGCTACGACCCGCACGCCGACACCGGGGAGTTCGACACCCCGGCCCATCGTGCGCTCGCG
The DNA here is from genome assembly GCF_040682555.1 of Streptomyces sp. NPDC051172. Classification (NCBI taxonomy): domain Bacteria; kingdom Bacillati; phylum Actinomycetota; class Actinomycetes; order Kitasatosporales; family Streptomycetaceae; genus Streptomyces; species Streptomyces sp. NPDC051172. The sequence continues at coordinate 138,531 of NZ_JBFBBE010000005.1, read as the reverse complement.
CAGGAGGCCGCCGAGCAGGCGGTCGTGCTGCTGAAGAACGACGGCGGTCTGCTGCCGCTCGCCGAGGACGCCCGGATCGCGGTGGTCGGCCTGCTCGCGGACGAGTGCAAGCTCGACTGGTACAGCGGCACGCTCATCCACCGGTCCACACCGCTGGAGGGCCTGTACGAGCGGTTCGGCGCGGAGCGCGTGGAGTTCGCGGAGGGCGTGGACCGCGTCCGCTTCAGGACCGCTGCCGGTACGTTTCTCCATGTCCCGGCGGCCGACGGCACCGAGGACCAGGTACGCGACGCCGAGGGCGCTCTCGACCCGGCCACGCTCACGGGCCGTACCGATCTGCCCCCGCTGACCGACGATGCGACCGGTACCGAGTTCGCGCTCATGGAGTGGGGCGAGGGCGTGCTGACACTGCGCGCGCCCGACGGCCGCTATCTCTCGGTCGCCGAGGACGGCTACCTGCGCGCCTCCGCCGACCAGCCCGGAGGCTGGATCGTCCAGGAGACATTCCGGCTGGAACCCCATGAGAACGGGCACCTCCTGAAGCACCTCGGTACGGGTCGCCACGTCTCTGTCGCCGCCGACGGCGTCAAGGTTGCCGAAGCGAACCCGGAAATCTTCGAGGTGATCATCACGGAACGCGGTGAGGACGCGGTGCGCAGGGCCGCCGCCGGGGCCGCAGTGGTCCTGGTGGTCGCGGGCAACGATCCGCACATCAACGGCCGCGAGACCGAGGACCGTACGACCCTGCGCCTCCCCCGGCACCAGGAGCGCCTGCTGCACACCGCGCGCGCCACCAACCCGCACACGGTGCTGGCGCTGGTCTCGGCGTACCCCTACGCGTTCGAATCCGCCCGCCTCCCGGCCGTCGTGTGGACGGCGCACGGCGGCCAGGCGGCAGGCACCGCCCTGGCCAGGGTCATCGCCGGCGACGTCTCCCCCGCCGGCCGCCTCCCACAGACCTGGTACGCCGACGACGCCGACCTGCCCGACCTCCTCGACTACGACGTGATCGGCAGCCGCCAGACATACCTGTACTTCGAGGGCACACCCCTGTTCCCGTTCGGCCACGGCCTGTCGTACGCGTCGTTCGTGTACGCGGATCTGAAGGCGACGGTGGAGGGCGCCGCGCTGTCCGTCTCCTTCACGGTCACGAACACCGGAGCCATGGCGGCGGACGAGGTCGCCCAGCTCTATCTCCGCGCCGTGGACCCAGCGGTCCCGCGCCCGCGGCGCGAGCTGGCGGCACTCGACCGGGTGCGTCTGGAGCCGGGCGAGCGCAGGGAGCTCTCCTTCGAAGTCCCCTTGTCCGCCTTCGGCCTCTGGGATGTGCACCAGGGCCACTGGCGCCGTGAACCGGGCCTCTACGAACTGCTGGCCGGTGCCTCCAGCGAGGATGTGCGGCTGCGTACGACCGTGACCCTCGACGGCGAGGCGTCCGCACCGCGCCCCGTCCTGAGCCGGGGTCTCGACGCGGCCGACTTCGACGAGCAGAGCAGCATCGCGATCGTCGACCGCACGAAGGCCGCGGGCGACGCGGTCACCCCGGTGGCGGGCAGGGCGGGTGAACTGGTGTACCGGGACTGCGACTTCGGGAAGGGCGTCAGCGAGGTGTCCGTGGCGGTTGCGGGCGAGGGTGTGGTCGATGTGTCACTGGACGGGGGTCCGGTGCTCGCGTCCCTGACGCCCGGGACGCCGACGCCGGGGCCGTACGACTACACGACACTCACCGCCGGGATCTCCGCCGAGGGTGTCCGCGACGTCCACCTCAGGCTGCGCGGCCCGCTGCGGCTCGCGCATGTCGGCTTCTCCGGTTGAGGGTCCGGACGAGGCCGATTTGAAGAAGGGGCCCGGCACCGGAAGGCATCGGTGCCGGGCCCCTTCGGGGAGCCTATATGAAAATGGTTCCCATTTGCCAGAGGGACCTAGAGGGCGAGTCCGGTGAGGACCAGCACCCGCTCGTACGTGTAGTCGTCCATGGCGAACTTCACGCCCTCGCGGCCCACGCCGGACTGCTTGGCGCCGCCGTACGGCATCTGGTCGGCCCGGTAGGAGGGGACGTCGCCGATGACCACGCCGCCCACCTCCAGCGCACGATGCGCCCGGAAGGCCACCTGGAGGTCGTGCGTGAACACACCCGCCTGGAGGCCGTACTTGGAGGAGTTGACGGCGGCGAAGGCCTCGGCCTCGCCGTCCACCTTCTGCACGGTCAGGACGGGCCCGAAGACCTCCTCGCAGGAGATCGTCGTGTCGGCCGGTACGTCGGTGAGGACGGTCGGCGCGTAGGAGGCGCCGTCGCGGTCGCCGCCGGTGAGCAGGGTGGCACCGGCCTCGACGGCCTCCTTCACCCAGGACTCGACGCGCTTGGCCGCGTCCTCGCTGACCAGCGGACCGACATCGGTCTTGTCGTCGGCCGGATCGCCGGTGACCTGGGCCTCGACGGCGGCGACGATGCGCGGCAGCAGCCGGTCGTACACCGACGCGTCCGCGATGACGCGCTGCACGGAGATGCAGGACTGGCCGCCCTGGTAGTTGGAGAAGGTGGCGATGCGGGTGGCGGCCCAGTCGAGGTCGGCGTCGGAGGCGTAGTCGCCGAGGACGACGGCCGCGCCATTGCCGCCCAGCTCCAGGGTGCAGTGCTTGCGCGGCACCGAGTCCATGATCGCGTAGCCGACCTTCTCGGAACCGGTGAAGGAGATGACCGGCAGGCGCTCGTCCTGGACCAGGGCGGGCATCTTGTCGTTGGCGACCGGGAGGATGCTCCAGGAGCCGGCCGGGAGGTCCGTCTCGGCGAGCAGGTCACCGATGATCAGACCGGAGAGCGGGGTGGCGGGCGCCGGCTTCAGGATGATCGGCGCGCCGGCCGCGATCGCCGGGGCGATCTTGTGGGCGCACAGGTTGAGCGGGAAGTTGAAGGGCGCGATGCCGAGGACCACGCCCTTGGGGAAGCGGCGGGTGAGGGCGAGACGGCCCTGGCCGCCGGCGTCGGTGTCGAGGCGCTGGGCCTCGCCGCCGTTGAAACGGCGGGCCTCTTCGGCGGCGAACCGGAAGACGGAGACTGCGCGGCCGACCTCGCCGCGGGCCCACTTGATCGGCTTGCCGTTCTCGGCGGAGATCAGCCGGGCGATCTCCTCGGTGCGCTCGGCGAGCCTGCGGCTGACGTGGTCGAGGGCGGCGGCGCGGACGTGGGCGGGGGTGGCGGCGAAGTCCTCGCGGACGGCGTGGGCGGCGGCGACGGCCTCCTCGACCTGGGCGTCGGTCGGCACGCTCACCTTGCCGACGAGGCGGCCGTCCCACGGGGAGGTGACGTCGAAGGTGTCCTCGCCCGTGGCCTGGCGGCCGGCGAGCCAGAAGGCGGTGGTGGAAGTCATGTGGTCCCGGCCCTTCCGCGTTAGGGGGTGTGCAGGGTGGTTGGGTCCACGGTAGGGCGGTGGGGGTGGGGGTGTGTTTGGCCGGGGTGTAGCGGTCGGGGGTGGAGATGCGCCGGATTGGCGTGGTGGCGGGTACAGAAGGGTTCTTCGCCCCCGCCGCCCCTTCCCGTCCCTACCCGATCCGGGGGCCGGCCCCCGGACCCCCGCTCCTCGAACGCCGGAGCGGCTGAATTCGGCTCAGCCATCTCAGCCCGTCCGGCGTTCGAGGACGAGGCCGTTCAGGCCGAAGCGAGGGTCCGGGGGCGGCAGCCCCCAGGGGGCGAGGAAACCCCAGGGTGGCTACTCCGCCGACGTCGCCTTCAGCGCCAGCCACAACTCCATCCGCACATCCGGATCGTCCAGCGACCGCCCCAGAATCTCCTCCACCCGCCGCATCCGGTACCGCAACGTGTGCCGATGCACCCCCAGATCCGCAGCCGCCGCATCCCACTGCCCATGCCGCGACAACCACGCCCGCAGCGAGGCCACCAGATCCCCCCGCCCGGTCGCGTCATGCTCGTACAGCGCCCGCAGCAACCCGTCGGCGAACGCCTTCACCGCGTCATCGGCCAGCAACGGCAGCACAGACCCCGCCGCCAGCTGCTCGTGCCCCACGCACACCCGCCCCCGCCGCCGGGCCACCGACAACGCCTGCTCGGCCTGCTTGTACGCCGCCGCGGCCGCGATCGGCCCCACGGGCGCCGACAGCCCGACCACCAGCTCGTCCTCCTCACCGCCGACGGCGTCCCGCGCCCCCTCCGCCCCGCTCCGCTGAGCCTCGACCGCCGCCGCGTACTCCCCGCACGCCGTGACCGCCGCACCGCCGTCCACGGCCAGCACGACCAACCGCTCCCCTTCGGGCACGACCAGCACGGCCTCCCCCGCCCGCGCGGCCGCCGACTCCACGATCTCGGCGAGCCCGGCCAGCGGATCGCCACCCGCGTCGGCGGCGGCCCGCGCGGCCGACTCCGCGATGATCAACCGGAAGGGCGCGTCCAGCAGCTCCCCGTACAGATGGCCCGCGACGGCCCGCGCATGGTCCGGCTCCCCCGCCAGCAGCATGCGCAGCACCGCCGCACCGATGCGCTGTTCCGCAGCGTGCAGCGACCGCGACCGTTCCGTCGTCAGCGTCAGCAGCGCGATCGCCGAGTGGACGGCATACCGCTCCGCCGTCCCCAGGGCGGCCGCCGTCCCCACCGCGAGCGCGGCCCGGGGCCGCCGCCCCGTCCCCAGGGAGTGCAGTTCGACGCGGTCCTCGTTGTCCGGGGGGCCGACCACCGAGGAGGCCGGCGCGGGCCGGTCCCGCAGCCGCTCCACGTCCGCCGTGAGCCGCGCGGCCCGCCGCCCCGCCCACTCCGGTGCGGTCGCGACGACGGCGCCCGAGGCGTCGTACAGCGCAGCCCATCCGTCGACCTGCGAGGCGAGTGCCGACAGCACTCCCTCGGGTCCGCCGGTCAGCGCCTGCTTGGTCAGTTCCCGCTGGGCGGCGAAGCCCGCCGTCACCGCCCGGTACTGGTCGGCGGCGATCGCCGCGGACACGGCCTTGCTGATGGCGAGGAAGGGCGTCCGCCGCGGCACCTCGAGCAGCGGCAGGCCCTCGCCCTCCGCCGCGTCGACCAGCGCCTTCGGGATCTCCTCGTAGTTGACCCCGACGGCGAAGCCGAGTCCGACGACGCCCGCCCCCACCAGCCGCTTCACATAGCGCCGCATCGCCTCCGGATCCTCCGCGTCCAGCTTCAGCGCGGTGATCAGCAGCAGCTCCCCGCCTTCCATGTAGGGCACGGGGTCGGCGAGCTCGCTGACATGCGCCCAGCGGACCGGCACGTCGAGGCGGTCCTCACCCGCGCGCACGGTGAGTTTGAGCGCGGAGTGGTGGACGAGCGAGGCGAGTGTCGGGGGCATGAGGCCTTCAGGTCAGGTTTGCGGGGATCGGGCGAACCTTTTGATCTTTTGGCCGCCTGGTATGAACGGCCTGTGCCGATTCTGCCTCAATGTACGGTCACCCGGTCCCGTGAAGTCCAGCCCTAACCTCTCAGATCCACCAGCAGAGGCGGCGCGTGCTCACCCTTGACGGTCGTCAGCGACAGCACCGCATGTCCGGGCGGCACCCCGTGCGCCAGTTCGGACGCCGACCACCGCTCGCGTTCGACCTGCCGGACGGTCACGGCCCGTGCGGTGGGCGCCTTGCCGGTGATGACGCGCCGGAGCATGTGGACGGCCTTGCCGGCCGGGGTCTCGGCGATGATCTGCCGGTCGGTGACGTCGCGTGCCTCGGTCCACTCCTTGCCCCAGACCTCGGCGAAGTCCTGCCCGTCCCACGGGGTGAGCCCGGACAGCGCCATACGGCATCCGGTGGAGCCGAGCAGCGGCCCGCGCAGCGGCCTCGGCACGTCGTCCAGGGTCCGCAGGGTCAGTACGACGCCCGCGTTCCCGGACCGCAGCCGCTGGATCCCGCGCACCGCCTCCGGGGTCACCGCCCCCGTCGCGTCGTCCAGCACCAGGCAGGCGAACAGCGACCGGTCCTCGCGTACCGGCACACTCGCGGTGAACTGCGCGAGCACCAGCCGCGCCAGCATCCGCGAGGCGTCCGCATGCCCGCGCTCGGGCAGGTCGATGCGCACCCGCACCGGGTGGTCGAGGGCCTTGAGCGAGAACGGCTTGGACTGCCCCGACGTGTCGAAGAACCCCGCGAAGGCGGGCCGGTCCAGCAGCGCCACCCGGTCCGCCAGCACCGCCGCCACATCCCCGGGGTGCCCCAACTGCCGTCGGCGGGCGTCCAGTTCCCGCAGCAGCGACTCCTGCCCGGAACCCTGCAGCGCCGTACGCAGCTCCTCCAGCGGCCCGGGCGATCCGTCCAGCAGCTGCCGCAGCTCCGGCACGGAGGGGAAACGGTCGTGTACCGCCCGGAAGGGGCCGAGCAGCTGGGCGAGCACGGTGGTGGACCGGCGGCTGTCACTGCCCGGGTGCGGATCGGCGAGGTCTCCGACCAGCGCCTCGGCCAGCACGGCCGCGGCCTCGTCCGGGTCACTCGTCCCGCCGTACAGGTCCAGGTCGTACACCGATTCCGGATTCCCGATCCGTACGACGACGTCGTAGGCGTCGACCGGTCCGAGCGCGGCGCCCGGCGTTCCGACGACGACCACTGCAGCTCGTCCCGCCAGCGCCTGCAGGCAGAGGGACTCCGCCAGCGGCCGTACCACCGAGCCGGTCTTGCCGGAACCGGCCGGCCCGACGACTGTGAGCGACGTCCCCAGGAGATCGGGGCTGAGGGCGAGTCCAGTGGCACGATAGCCGTAAGGGTTGCGCGGGTCGTCAGCGGTACGGCCCAGCCGTACCTGGCCGGTGATCAGGTCGTGCTGGGCGTGGCGGACGGGCAGGTCACGCTCGCCCGAAGGATGCAGGCAGGCGGCGGCGCCGTCCTTGAGTACGGCCCCGGTGAAAGCGGTGAGGCTGTGCCGGCCGCTTCGCACCCCCTGCCAGGCGCGGACCACGCGGGCGTGATCGACATCGCTCATCTCCCCGGTTCGGGCCGCCATGGAGAGCCGGTCGGCAGCGTCGTGGGCACCGGCAGCACGAAGCTGATTCCAGCAAGCCGGGTCCTCCTCCGGCCCGGGTGCAGGTGCTTGCCGGGGCTCGGGGCGCTTCAGGAGAGGGAGGGCGAACCGCCGCCAGACCTCGCTCCAACGGCCCAACTTGCCCACCGTCATCATGATCACCAAGGCGACGAGTAGTTCGTACCCCTCGTACACGAGGACGTTGCCGGTTTCGCTGTCGCCGCCCCGCCAAGAATCGGGGACGAGCAACTTGAACGGCAGAAGCCACCAGTCGCCCAGATAGCCGTTCTGCAGGAGCGACCACACGAGCCAGCCCACCAGAAAGGCGATCAGGGCCCCGCTGATCAACTGCCTCGTCGGAATCTGTTCCGGCTCCTCCCGAGGCCGCGGCCGATGCCCGAGCCGCCACACGCCGGGCGGTGTCTCCGGGCGCGGCGCCCGCAGCCACGTCAGGAACGCCGAGCCGTCCGGCCGCGGCGGCACGCCGGGTGCGGCCGTGGGCCTCGGCGGTACCTCCGGCGGACCTGCCGGACGCGGCACAGGATTCGCATGCGTACCCCGTGTGTCCTGCGTCCCGTCGCTGTCCATCACCCTCGCTCCCTGACCAGCCGTTCCGTCCACCGTCAGCGGTCAATCTAACGCCCCGGCACGGGGAGTTCACCGCTTACGCGGCCGGGCCCCGCACCGGGCGCCATGTCCACCGCGGACAAACCCGAACCCCCGACAGCGCCCACATGGAGCATGCCCACCCCCCTCTCCCTGCCCTAACCTGCGAGAAAAGAAGGCAAGAGTCCGCAAGAGCCTGTGCAAGGCCGCACACCCCCAGGAGCCCCTCATGAGTGCACTTCCGCAGGAGCGCCGGATCGTCACCGCCATCCCCGGCCCGAAGTCGCAGGAACTGCAGGCCCGCCGCACCGCAGCGGTCGCGCAGGGCGTGGGCTCCGTGCTGCCCGTGTTCACCGCGCGCGCGGGCGGCGGGATCATCGAGGACGTCGACGGCAACCGGCTCATCGACTTCGGCTCCGGCATCGCGGTGACGTCCGTCGGCGCGTCCGCCGAGGCCGTCGTACGCCGGGCGTCCGCGCAGCTTGCGGACTTCACCCACACCTGTTTCATGGTCACCCCGTACGAGGGCTACGTGGAGGTCGCCGAGGCCCTCGCCGAGCTCACCCCGGGTGACCACGCCAAGAAGTCCGCGCTGTTCAACAGCGGTGCCGAGGCCGTCGAGAACGCCGTCAAGATCGCCCGCGCGTACACCAAGCGCCAGGCCGTCGTCGTCTTCGACCACGGCTACCACGGCCGTACCAATCTGACGATGGCGCTGACCTCGAAGAACATGCCGTACAAGCACGGCTTCGGACCCTTCGCGCCCGAGGTGTACCGCGTCCCGGTCGCCTATGGCTACCGCTGGCCGACCGGTCCGGAGAACGCCGGTCCCGAGGCCGCCGCGCAGGCCATCGACCAGATCAGCAAGCAGGTCGGCCCGGACAACGTCGCCGCGATCATCATCGAGCCGGTGCTCGGCGAGGGCGGCTTCATCGAGCCCGCCAAGGGCTTCCTGCCGGCGATCCGGAAGTTCGCCGCCGACAACGGCATCGTCTTCGTCGCCGACGAGATCCAGTCCGGCTTCTGCCGCACCGGCCAGTGGTTCGCGTGCGAGGACGAGGGCATCGTCCCGGACCTGATCACCACCGCCAAGGGCATCGCGGGCGGTCTGCCGCTGGCCGCCGTGACCGGCCGCGCCGAGATCATGGACGCCGCGCACGCGGGCGGCCTGGGCGGCACCTACGGCGGCAACCCGGTCGCCTGCGCCGGTGCGCTCGGCTCGATCGAGACGATGAAGGAGCTCGACCTCAACGCCAGGGCGAAGAACATCGAGGCGGTCATGAAGGCCCGCCTCGGCGCCATGGCCGAGAAGTTCGACGTCATCGGTGACGTCCGCGGCCGCGGCGCGATGATCGCCATCGAGCTGGTCAAGGACCGTACGACCAAGGAGCCGAACCCGGAGGCGACCGCCGCGCTGGCCAAGGCCTGCCACGCCGAGGGCCTGCTGGTCCTGACCTGTGGCACCTACGGCAACGTCCTCCGCTTCCTGCCTCCGCTGGTCATCGGCGAGGACCTCCTGAACGAGGGTCTCGACATCATCGAGCAGGCCTTCGCGCGGATCTGAGCCCAGCGGAATCCCCAGCTCAAGCACAGGATGCGCGTCCCATGCGCACCACCCGCCCCAGCCCTGGCATCCCTCGCGATTCCGGGGCCGGGACGGTCGGCGTCAGGCCGTGTGAAGAACGTGTGCGAGGTGGATGGCGGGACGCGATTCCGTCTGTCTTCCGCCCATTCCCTGCCGTAGGTTCTACCCAGATGAGAGATACACCCCGCTCACAGGGGACTGTGGGCGATTTCAGGCCGTGGCCTCCCCAGCTACGACCTGGTCGTGCCCTCGCGCACACACACGGAGCTTCCGGCTCCGGATCTCCTCACCGATCGGACAGTCGCCCGCCCCAAACCCCCCGGGGTGGGCGTCGATCCGATCTGATCGGCCGCCTCGGAACTACCCCCCCTGTTCCGGGGCGGCCGACCTCCTTTCTTCTCCTTCTCGGGCTTCCCGCCCTCCTCTTCGCGCTGATCACCTGGCAGGTCGTGTCGGACGGCCTGCTGCTGCGCCTGGACCGGCGGGTCAGTGGCGCCCTCGCGCACCCCGACCGCTTCTCGGAACTCCTCGCCGACCTGGGCAACATCGGGGTGGCGGTGCCTGTGCTCGCCGTCGTCCTGGTGTACGTGGCCTGGCGTGGCCGTGCGACGGGGACGCACCGCTGGTGGCTGCCGCCGCTCGCGGCCGCGCTGCTGATGGCGCTGGTCCCGGCCCTGGTCGTGCCCCTCAAGGAACTGATCGACCGCCCGGGCACCCCCCTCGTGCCTCCGGCTACCGGCTACTACCCGTCCGGCCACACCGCGACGGCCGCCGTCGCCTACGGCTCGGCGACCCTGCTCCTGCTCCCCTGGCTCCGCGCGGTGTACGCCCGCCGTGCGCTGCTCGTCGCCTGCGCCGTCGCCAATCTCGCCGTCGGGTTCGGGCTGGTGCGGCGCGGTTATCACTGGCCCCTGGACGTAGTGGCCAGCTGGTGTCTGTGCACGGTGCTGATCGCGTCCCTGTGGATGTTCCTGGTCCGCGTCGGCCGTGCGGGGGCCGACGGGAGTGCGGTGAGTCCGAGCAGTCCGTCCTTGTGAGCCGTCTGCGCAGACCGTGAGCCGTCCGCGCAAGCCGCCTGTACAGACCTCTGGCCGTCAGTGGCCGGTCAGCTGTCCTCCTCACGCGCCAGGCCCGCCGCCGCCTCGTGCATCGCCAATTCGAGGAGTGATGGGTCCGTGAGAGTGCCCGAGCCGTCGGGCGGTACCAGCCAGCGGACGCCGCCGGTCGAGCGGCCCGGGTACGGCACCACGATCCAGGTGCCGGCCCCCGCCGTACGGATGCCGGTGCCCAGCCAGCGGGCCGCGGTGCCCGGCGGCACGAAGAAGCCCATGCGGGCGTCCCCGAAGTCGACAAGCACCGGACCCGGCCGGTCGAGGAAACGGGTGAGGACGTCGAGCGTGGCATAGCCGAGCCCGGCCGGAAGGATGAGCACGTCCCAGGCCTTGCCCGCGGGCAGCAGCGCGATCCCCAGGGGATTGCGCTCCCACTCCCAGCGGCAGGCCTCTGGATCCGGAGCAACGGACGCCAGCCACTCGACCGCCGTTTTCGCCCCAGCCATGAGGAGACCTCCTGTCTCTCCTGGACGCTGGTCGCGTCACGGGAGAGAGGGAGGTCTCCTGGCAGGCATTACGCGGGTTTTCCCGAGACGATGAAGTGAGCTGGGTCACAATCGCCGCGCACCGGGTGCCTCAGCTGTCGAACCCGAGCCCGAGTCGGTCCATTGTCCGCAGCCAGAGGTTGCGGCGGCCGCCGTGTGCGTCCGCGCGGGCCAGGGACCACTTGGTGAGTGCGATGCCGGTCCAGGCGAAGGGCTCGGGCGGGAACGGCAGCGGCTTCTTGCGGACCATCTCCAGCGAGGTCCGCTCCGTGGTCTGTCCCGCCAGCAGGTCCAGCATCACCTCGGCGCCGAAGCGGGTGGCGCCCACGCCGAGGCCCGTGTAGCCCGCCGCGTAGGCGACGTTGCCCTGGTGGGCGGTGCCGAAGAACGCCGAGAAGCGCGAGCAGGTGTCGATGGCGCCGCCCCAAGCATGCGTGAAACGGACGCCCTCCAGCTGCGGGAAGCAGGCGAAGAAGTGCCCGGCGAGCTTGGCGTAGGTCTCCGGCCGGTCGTCGTACTCGCGGCGCACCCGGCCGCCGTAGTGGTGGATCGCGTCGTAGCCGCCCCACAGGATGCGGTTGTCGGCGGACAGCCGGAAGTAGTGGAACTGGTTGGCGCTGTCCCCGAGGCCCTGGCGGTTCTTCCAGCCGATCGAGGCCAGCTGCTCCTCGCTGAGCGGCTCGGTCATCAGCGCGTAGTCGTAGACCGGAACGGTGTAGGCCCGTACGCGCTTGATCAGGTTGGGGAAGATGTTGGTGCCGAGCGCGACCTTGCGGGCGCGGACGGAGCCGTAGGGGGTGCGTACGGCCATGCCGGCGCCGTACGGCTTCAGGGTGAGGGCGGGGGTGTGCTCGTAGATGCGGACGCCGAGGGCGAGGCAGGCGCGCCTGAGGCCCCAGGCGAGCTTCGCCGGGTGGAGCATGGCGACGCCACGGCGGTCCCAGAGGCCGGCCTGGAATGTCGGTGAGTCGACTTGTTCCCGTACCGCTTCCGCGTCCAGGAACTCGACGCCCTCGGCGAGGCCCTCGCGCTCCATCTCCTCGTACCAGTCGCGCAGTTCCCACGCCTGGTAGGTCTCGGTCGCGACGTCGATCTCGCCGGTGCGCTCGAAGTCGCAGTCGAGGGAGTGGCGGGCGACCGCCTTCTCGATCTCGTCGAGGTTGCGGGCGCCCAGTTCCTGCAGCTTGTGGATCTCGTCCGGCCAGCGGGCCAGGCCGTTGGGCAGGCCGTGGGTGAGGGAGGCGGCGCAGAAGCCGCCGTTGCGGCCCGAGGCGGCCCAGCCCGCCTCGCGGCCTTCCAGCAGGACGACATCCCGTGCGGGGTCGCGCTCCTTGGCGATGAGCGCGGTCCACAGTCCGCTGTAGCCGCCGCCGACGACCAGCAGATCGCAGGTCTCGGTGCCGGTGAGCGCGGGCTCGGGGTGGGGCTTGCCGGGGTCTTCGAGCCAGTACGGGACCGGCTGTGCGTCGGAGAGAGACTTTGTCCAGCTCGGGGGTCTGGGGGCGTCGCCCCCAGAAAAGAGAGGCATGGCGCTTGGGGCCATGATTTCAACTCCCTACAGGGCTTCTGCGATTACGCCTTTTGCTTGTTGCGGCGATTCCCGATGAGCATCGAAGAAAGGACCAACAATACGGCGACGAGGAACATCGTCGTACCGATGACATTGATCTGGACGGGTGTGCCGCGCTGCGCCGAGCCCCAGACGAACATGGGGAACGTGACGGTCGAGCCCGCGTTGAAATTGGTGATGATGAAATCGTCGAAGGAGAGCGCGAAGGACAGCAGCGCACCGGCTGCGATTCCGGGGGCCGCGATGGGCAGGGTGACGCGCAGGAAGGTCTGCGCCGGGCCGGCGTAGAGGTCCTGTGCGGCCTGCTCCAGGCGCGGGTCCATGGACATCACGCGCGCCTTGACGGCGACGACGACGAAGCTGAGGCAGAACATGATGTGGGCGATGAGGATCGTCCAGAAGCCCAGCTGGGCACCCAGGTTGAGGAACAGGGTCAGCAGCGAGGCCGCCATGACGACCTCGGGCATCGCCATCGGCAGGAAGATCAGCGAGTTCACGGTGCCCCGCGCGCGGAACCGGTAGCGGACCAGCGCGAAGGCGATCATCGTGCCGAGGACGGTGGCGCCGATCGTCGCCCAGAAGGCGATCTGGAGGCTGATCGACAGCGAGCCGCACATGTCGGCGACACCGCAGGGATCCTTCCATGCGTCCGTGGAGAACTGCTGCCACTGGTAGTTGAAGCGCCCCTTCGGTTTGTTGAAGGAGAACACCGTGACGATGACGTTCGGGAGCAGGAGATATCCGAGCGTCAGGAGTCCCGCGATGACGACGAGATGGCGCTTGAGCCAGTTGAGGACGGACATTTAAACCAGATCCTCCGTCCCGGACTTGCGAATGTAGAGGGTGACCATGAGGAGAATCGCGGCCATGAGGATGAAGGAGAGGGCGGCCGCCGTCGGATAGTCCAGGATCCGCAGGAACTGGGTCTGGATGACGTTTCCGATCATGCGGGTGTCGGTCGAGCCGAGCAGTTCGGCGTTGACGTAGTCGCCGGCCGCCGGGATGAAGGTCAGCAGCGTGCCGGAGACCACGCCGGGCATCGACAGCGGGAAGGTGACCTTGCGGAAGGTGGTCCAGGGCTTGGCGTACAGGTCGCCGGCTGCCTCGTGGAGCCGCCCGTCGATGCGCTCCAGCGAGGTGTACAGCGGCAGGATCATGAACGGCAGGAAGTTGTACGTCAGTCCGCAGACCACCGCGAGCGGGGTGGCCAGGACGCGGTCGCCGGAGGTCCAGCCGAGCCAGTTGGTGACGTCCAGGACGTGCAGCGTGTGAAGGGTGCTCACCACCGGGCCGCTGTCCGCGAGGATCGTCTTCCAGGCGAGGGTGCGGATCAGGAAGCTGGTGAAGAACGGCGCGATCACCAGCACCATGATCAGGTTCCGCCAGCGGCCCGCGCGGAAGGCGATCAGATACGCCAGCGGGTAGCCCAGCAGCAGACACAGCACCGTGGCCGCGGCCGCGTACGCGACCGAGCGCAGGAACTGCGGCCAGTACTCGGACAGCGCGTCCCAGTAGGTGGCGAAGTGCCAGGTGACCTTGTAGCCCGCTTCCAGGGAGCCCGTCTGCACGGACGTGGAGGCCTGGTAGATCATCGGCAGCGCGAAGAAGACGATCAGCCAGAGGATGCCGGGGAGCAGCAGCCAGTACGGCACCAGGCGGCCGCGTTTGCGCGGGGGCTTGGTCTCGGGGGCGGGCGCCAGAGGCGGCGCCTCGGTGACGGCGGCCATCAGGCGGCGTCCTCCTCGACCTCGGCGACACCGGCGTCGATGTCCTGGTCCGCGTCGAGGCCGAAGGTGTGCGCCGGGTTCCAGTGCAGGACGACCTCGGCGCCGGGCACCAGCCGGGCGTCGCGGTCGATGTTCTGCGCGTACACCTCGAACTCGGGGCAGACGGGGCTGTCGATGACGTACTGCGTGGACACGCCGATGAACGAGGAGTCGGCGATCCTGCCGGTGATCCGGTTGCGGCCCTCGGTGATCTCGCCCGCGTCGTCGGCGTGAGTGAGGGAGATCTTCTCCGGGCGGACGCCGACCAGGACCTTGCCGCCGGTCGTCGTCGGCGCGGAACATCGCACCTCGGGCAGGACCAGCTTGCCGCCGCCCGCCTTGAGGACGATGTCGTCGCCGTTCTTGGTGTCGACCTCGGCCTCGATCAGGTTCGAGGTGCCGAGGAAGTTGGCGACGAAGGTGGTGTTCGGGTTCTCGTAGAGGTCGGTGGGCGAGCCGAGCTGTTCGACGCGGCCCGCGTTCATCACGGCGACCGTGTCGGCCATGGTCATGGCCTCCTCCTGGTCGTGCGTGACATGGATGAAGGTGATGCCGACCTCGGTCTGGATGCGCTTGAGCTCCAGCTGCATCTGGCGGCGCAGCTTGAGGTCGAGGGCGCCGAGGGGCTCGTCGAGGAGGAGCACCTTGGGGTGGTTGATCAGGGCGCGGGCCACGGCCACGCGCTGCTGCTGGCCGCCGGAGAGCTGGTGCGGCTTCTTGCGGGCCTGCTCGCCGAGCTGGACCAGCTCCAGCATGTCCTCGACCTGCTTCTTCACCGACTTGATGCCGCGCCGGCGCAGACCGAAGGCGACGTTCTCGAAGATGTCGAGGTGCGGGAAGAGGGCGTAGGACTGGAAGACCGTGTTCACCGGCCGCTTGTACGGCGGGAGATGCGTGACCTCCTGGTCGCCGAGGTGGACGGTGCCGCCGGAGGGCTCCTCCAGGCCGGCGATCATGCGCAGGGTGGTGGTCTTGCCGCAGCCGGAGGCGCCGAGCAGGGCGAAGAAGGAGCCCTGTGGCACGGTCAGGTCGAGCGGGTGTACGGCGGTGAAGGAGCCGTAGGTCTTGCTGATGCCCGAGAGGCGGACGTCGCCGCTGTTGTCTGTCGTCATCTTCGTCACGCCCCTGTGAGCTTCGCGAACTTCTGCTGGTAGGCCGTCTCTTCCTTCGAGCTCAGCGAGCGGAAGGCGTGGGACTTGGCCTGCATGGCCTTGTCGGGGACGATGAGCGGGTTGCTCGCCGCCGACTTGTCGATCTTGGCAAGGTAGGGCACCACTCCCGCGACCGGGCTCACGTAGTTGATGTACGCGGCGAGTTCGGCGGCCGGCTCCGGCTCGTAGTAGTAGTCGATGAGCCGCTCGGCGTTCGTCTTGTGGCGGGCCTTGTTGGGGATCAGCATGTTGTCGGTCGACGTCATGTAGCCGCTGTCGGGGATGACGTAGCCGACGTTCGGGTTGTCCGCCTGCAGCTGGACGATGTCGCCGCCCCAGGCGACACACGCGGCGAAGTCGCCCTTGGTGAGGTCCGACGTGTAGTCGTTGCCGGTGAAGCGGCGGATCTGGCCCTTGTCGACGGCCTTCTGGAGGCGGGCGATCACCGCGTCGTAGTCGTCGTCGGTGAACTTCGCGGGGTCCTTGCCCATGTCGAGCATGGTCATGCCGATGCTGTCGCGCATCTCGGTCAGGAAGCCGACGCGGCCCTTGAGCCTGGGGTTGTCGAGCAGGTCGGAGACCGACTTCACCTCTATGCCGTCGAGCGCCTTCTTGTTGTAGGCGATGACGGTCGAGATGCCCTGCCAGGGGTACGAGTAGGCGCGCCCGGGGTCCCAGTCGGGGCTGCGGAACTGGTCCGACAGGTTGGCGAAGGCGTGCGGCAGGTTGGACGCGTCCAGTTTCTGGACGTAGCCCAGGCGGATCATGCGGGCGGCCAGCCAGTCGGTGAGCACGAGGAGGTCACGGCCGGTGTCCTGGCCCGCGGCGAGCTGCGGCTGGATCTTGCCGAAGAACTCGTCGTTGTCGTTGATGTCCTCGGTGTACTTGACCGCGATGCCGGTCCGCTTGCCGAACGCGTCCAGCGTCGGGCGGTGCTTGCCGCTGTCGTCCACGTCGATGTACTCGGGCCAGTTGGAGAAGTTGATCACCTTCTCCTGCGCCGAGTGGTCGTCGGCGGAGACACCGCCCTGTGTCTTGCCCGCGGCGGGGATCCCGCAGCCGCTCAGCGCCGCGAGACCCCCGACGGTGAGCACGCCGCCCGCGGAGGCGCGCATCAGGGACCGCCGGGTCATCGCCGCCCGGCCGTTGCTCAGGCTGCGCCGCATCGCGGCCGCCACGGCCGGCGTCGGGCGGTCGGGCTCGTACTGCTCCATGCGCGTGGTGCCCTTTCGGGAGTGTGGCCGCCGGTCGTGCGGCCGGTCTGCTAGCGGTCCCCGAAGACGGTGCGGTGCCAGTCCTTCCTGGCCACCGCCGTGTTGTCGAACATGACGTGCTTGATCTGCGTGTACTCCTCGAACGAGTACGCGGACATGTCCTTGCCGAAGCCGGACGCCTTGTAGCCGCCGTGCGGCATCTCGCTGATGATCGGGATGTGGTCGTTGATCCACACGCAGCCCGCCTTGATCTCGCGGGTGGCACGGTTCGCCCGGTAGACGTCGCGGCTCCAGGCGGAGGCGGCGAGGCCGTACGGGGAGTCGTTGGCGAGCCTGATTCCCTCGTCATCGCCGTCGAAGGGCAGGACCACCAGGACCGGTCCGAAGATCTCCGACTGGACGATCTCGCTGTCCTGGGCGGCGTCGGCGACCAGGGTGGGGCGGTAGTAGGCGCCGTTCTCCAGCTCGCCCTTGGGGGCCTCGCCGCCGGTCACCACGCGCGCGTAGGAGCGCGCACGGTCGACGAAACCGGCGACGCGGTCGCGCTGGACGTGCGAGATCAGCGGGCCCAGGTCGGTGCCGGCGGCGAAGGGGTCGCCGAGCCGGACGGTCTCCATCAGGGCGGCGGTCCGCTCGACGAACGCCTCGTAGAGCGGGCGCTGCACATACGCGCGCGTGGCGGCCGTGCAGTCCTGCCCGGTGTTGATGAGCGCGCCCGCGACCGCGCCGTTGACGGCGGCCTCCAGGTCCGCGTCGTCGAAGACCACGAAGGGTGCCTTGCCGCCGAGCTCCAGGTGGATGCGCTTGACGGTGGCGGTGGCGATCTCGGCCACGCGCTTGCCGACGGCGGTGGAGCCGGTGAAGGAGGTCATGGCCACGTCGGGATGCCCGACGAGGCGCTCACCGGCCTCCTTGCCGGTGCCGGTGACGATGTTGATGACACCGTCCGGAATGCCGGCGTCGGTGGCGGCCTGCGCGAAGAGCAGTGAGGTGAGCGGCGTCAGCTCGGCGGGCTTGAGCACGATCGTGTTGCCCGCGGCGATCGCCGGGAGGATCTTCCAGGCGGCCATCTGGAGGGGGTAGTTCCAGGGCGCGATCGACCCGACGACACCAATGGGTTCACGGCGTACGTACGAGGTGTGGTCCCCGGAGTACTCACCGGCGGACTGCCCCTGCAGATGCCGGGCGGCGCCCGCGAAGAAGGCGGTGTTGTCGATGGTGCCCGGGACGTCGAACTCGCGGGTCAGCTTCAGCGGCTTGCCGCACTGCAGGCTCTCCGCGCGGGCGAACTGCTCGGCGCGGTCGGCGAGTACGGCGGCGAAGCGGTGCAGCGCGTCGGAGCGCTCGCCGGGGGTGGTGGCGGCCCAGCCGGGGAAGGCCTCGCGCGCGGCGGCCACGGCGGCGTCGACGTCGTCGGCGCCGGCCAGTTCGTACGTGTACACCTCCTCGCCCGTCGACGGGTCGACGACCGCGTGCGTACGGCCGGAGGTGCCCTTCGTCAGGCGGCCCGCGATGAACTGCGCGCCGTCCGCGAAGCGGTCCTGTGCGGGGAATCGTTCCGGGGTGGCGGTGCCCGGGTTCTGCATGTCGCTCTCCTCCGCCGTCGCCCCGTGGCTCCAGGGGGCGGGTGGCGTAGCTCCAGCTCGATTTGAGTGCCGATCCTGACAGAGCGATGGCACTCCTACAAGGGATTCCGTTGTTGCCTTTCGGTTACGCGACGGAATCTGTCGACCAGGTGTCGAGTGAGCTCGGAAAAGGGGGGACGGAGTGTCAGTGGTGGCTGCGAGACTCGCATGCATGGAAAAGATCACGGGGGAGTTCACGGGCAGGATCGACTCCCGGGAGGCATTGGTCAGGGCGGTCCGCGCCGGGGTCCGGGTCAAGTACCTCCGTTTCTGGGGTCATCGGGCGCGGGCGGACGGTCGGGTGGGGCCGAGCTGTCTGAGCCAGTGGTGGCCGTCGCCGTTCACGGTGGACGGGGTGGCCTATGCGACCGCCGAGCACTGGATGATGGCGGCCAAGGCGCGGCTCTTCGACGACACGGAGGCGGAGCGGCGGGTGCTGGCCGCGGAGCATCCGTCCCAGGCCAAGAAGGCGGGGCGGCTGGTGCGCGGCTTCGACGAGGGGACATGGGAGCGCGAGCGCTTCGGGATCGTGCTCGAGGGCAGCGTCCACAAGTTCGCCGCGCACACGGATCTGCGGGAGTTCCTGGTGAACACCGGCGATCGGGTGCTGGTCGAGGCGAGCCCCGTGGACCGGGTGTGGGGCATAGGCCTCGCGGCGGACGACGAGGCGGCGACCGATCCGGAGCGGTGGCGGGGGCCGAACCTGCTGGGCTTCGCGTTGATGGAGGCACGGGAGCGGTTGCGGGAGGAGTGAGCGGGCCTGCGGGTGCGGGGCGAGGCGGGCCGGGCGGTCGGCGCGAGGGAGGCCGGACGGGACGAGCCGGCCGGACGAGGCGGGCGGGCAGCCTCGCGAGGCAGGCGGACGGCCGGGCTGGTCAAGCGGGCCGAGCCAAGGCGGGTGAGACGGCCCGCCGAGACGGGCAGGGCGAGACAGGCAGCCGGCCGAGTCGGGCGGCCGGTGCGAGGGAGGCGGGCAGGCGGCCGGGCAGGCGGGACGAGCCGGCCCGGATGAGACGGGCCCGTCGACACGAGAAGGCGGGCGGCGGCGCGAGGCGGCCGGCCGGCCGGACGAGGCGAGTCGGGCCAGGCGGGCGGGGTCAGCCGCCGGCCACCGGTGGGGCCGACAGGCTGGGGGCGGAGTTGTAGGAGGGGCCCTCGTCCACGTTGTTCCTCTCGTCGTGCACGGTGGCGACGATCGCGATGATCATCAGGACCATCGTGGCGATGCCGAGGACGATCCCGACGATGCCCGTGATGAAGCCCGCCTGGGCCTGACCGCGGTTGTTGGCCTCACCCCGGTCCGCCCGCTGCTTCCCCTTGACTCCGAAGACGACCGCGAGGACACCGAGGACGACGGAGACGATGCCGTAGATGCAGAACATGCAGCAGGACAGGATGCCCAGCACCATCGCCGCGGTGCCCATGCCGTTCTGCGGGTACGGCTGCATACCGGGCCAGCCGTAGCCCTGCGGGTAGGCGGGGTAGCCGTATCCGCCGGGTGCCGGCGGCCCCTGCGGGCCGACGCCGGGGCCGGTGGGCGCTATCGGCGGGGGCGGTACAGCGGACTCGGACCAGCCGTCGGGGGCGGGGGGCGCATAGCCGGGGGCACCGAACCCGGGCGGGGCGAATCCGTCGCCCGGCAGGGACGTCACCGTGGCCTGGTCGTGCACCTGCGGCGGCTGGTCCTGCGGGAGAGGCTGCTGCCCGGACGCGGGCGGCCGACCGCCCTTCTCCAGCGAGGTCCTGCGCTCCGGCGGCGCCCACGGGTCGTGGTCTGCTCCTGCGCCCCCGCGCGGCTCTGTCTGGTCCGCCACGTTCCGTGTCCCCCTCGGTCGATCGTCACGCCATCGTATAAGCCCTGCCCCAGCGGTTCCGCCGCCCGGTCAATCAGCAGTTCCCGCGACGGCGGCACCGCCACGTCGGGACCCGTCCTACGATGATCCCGACCCACCGATCAGCCGATCACCCGCGTCCCGTTCGGGCCAGCCGCCCCGGGGCGCCGTTCCGGGGAGGAACCCTTGACCCAGCACCTGGGCGCTTTCGCCGCCGCGCCGCGCGACCTGCACACCTTCATCGCCGGACTGCCCAAGGCCGAACTGCATGTCCACCACGTCGGCTCCGCCTCCCCCCGGATCGTCTCGGAACTCGCCGCCCGGCACCCCGACTCCAAGGTGCCCACCGACCCCGAGGCCCTGGTGGACTTCTTCACCTTCACGGACTTCGCCCACTTCATCGAGGTGTATCTGTCCGTCGTGGACCTCATCCGCACCCCGGAGGACGTACGGCTGCTGACGTACGAGGTGGCCCGGGATCTGGCCCGGCAGCAGGTGCGCTACGCCGAGCTGACCATCACGCCGTTCTCCTCCACCCGCCGGGGCATCGACGAGCGGGCCTTCATGGACGCGATCGAGGACGCGCGGAAGGCGGCGGAGGCCGAGTTCGGGACGGTCCTGCGCTGGTGCTTCGACATTCCCGGCGAGGCGGGCCTGAAGTCGGCCGAGGAGACGGTCCGGCTCGCCACCGACGACCGGCTGCGGCCGGAGGGGCTGGTGTCGTTCGGGCTCGGCGGGCCCGAGATCGGAGTGCCACGGCCGCAGTTCAAGCCGTATTTCGACCGGGCGATCGCGGCAGGGCTGCGCTCCGTGCCGCACGCGGGCGAGACCACAGGACCGGAGACGGTGTGGGACGCGCTCACCCATCTGGGGGCCGAGCGCATCGGGCACGGCACCAACTCCTTCCAGGACCCGAAGCTCCTCGCGCACCTCGCCGAGCACCGGATTCCGCTGGAGGTCTGCCCGACCTCCAACATCGCCACGCGCGCGGTCCGCAGCCTCGACGAGCACCCGATCAAGGAGTTCGTGAAGGCCGGGATCGTCGTCACCATCAACTCCGACGATCCGCCGATGTTCGGCACCGATCTCAACAACGAGTACGCCGTCGCCGCGCGCCTGTTGAACCTCGACGCGCAGGGCCTCGCCGCACTCGCCAAGAGCGCCGTCGAGGCCTCCTTCCTCGACGAGCCCGGCAAGTCCGCGATCCGGGACGAGATCGACTCCTACACCTCGGCCTGGCTCGCCCCCTGACACCCGTCAGCAGGACGACCTCCACAATGGGGCCATGCAGAACGTGACCGCCGTGGCCCATCGCGGCGACCCCTACCGCGTCCGCGAGAACACGATCGACTCGCTGCGTTCCGCGCTCCGGCAGGGCGCGGACGCGGTCGAGATCGACGTACGGCTCACCAAGGACGGCGTCCCCGTGCTGCTGCACGACGAGACGCTGAAACGGCTGTGGGAGCACGAGCGGCCGCTCCGCTCGCTGTCGGCGGCCGAGGTGCGCGGTCTCACGGACGGCGGGGTGCCGACGCTCACCGAGGCGCTGGCCGCCACCGCCGGCACCCGGCTGATGCTGGACCTGCCGGGGCTGCGGGACGTGCGGGCGGCACGCCGCATCGTGGACGCCGCACGGGAGGCGGGGGCGGCCGACCGCGTCTACTACACCGCCGACGCCACCGCGATGCTCGCCGTCCGCGCCGCCGACACGTCCGCCGAGATCGCCCTGACCTGCACCAGCCTGGCGCCGCCGCGCCCCGCGCTGCTCGCGGCGGTGAAGCCGCGCTGGCTCAACTACCGCTTCTCCCTGGTGGACCGCGACCTGGCCGCCCGGGTGCACCACGACGGGTATCTGCTGTCCGTCTGGACCCCGGACACCCGCCGTTCCATGCGCCGCCTCATCGACCTCGGCGTCGACTCGATCACGACCAACCGCGTCGACGTCCTGTGCGCCCTGCGGGGCGGCGGCTGACCGGCTAGACCCGTGAGCGCTGGGCCACCGTCGCGGGGTCGGACGGGGTCGCGCGGGTGACGTACTGCGGAACCGGGGTGTCGTCCTTGCCGGTGTCGCGGACCAGGCCGTAGCGGATCGCGCCCTGGGCGGGGCCGGTGGTGATGTCCTTCTCGACGGCGTCCCAGGTGGTCGGGAAGACGTTCAGGTTGTAGTCGGCGCCGCGTTCGTTCAGGGTGAGGGTGACGCGGCCGTCGACGTAGAAGTACTCGTTCTGCCACATCTGCTGGGTGCCGGACGGCAGGACGTCGAAGCCGGTCGCCTTGCTGCCCATGCCGGTGGCCGTGGGGTCGGTGCTGCTGACGCGGTCGTCCATACGGCGGCCGCCGCCCGAGGCCACATGGAAGAGCCTGCCCTTCAGACCGGTCCAGGTCGGCGGAACCAGGCCGCCGGGCCGGTACTGCGGTTCGAGCTGCCAGCGGACCAGGACATAGCCCTGGCCGGTGAGCGTCACGCTGTCGCCGCGGTGGGTCATGGTGGCGTGCGCTCCGCCGGTGCTGGTGATGCCGGACGCGGGCCGGTGCGGGAGGACGGCGGGCCGGGTGTCCGGGGCGGGCGCCTTGTCGACGGCGTCGACGACGCTGCCGTACAGCTCGGTCTTCTCCTTCGTCTTCGTCACCGAAGGGGACGGGGAGGGCGTGGGCGGGGCGGACGGGGGCGGCGGGCGGCGGGTGCTCGACGCGGTGGGGGTACCGGAGGCGGCGCGCGGGGGCGGGGTGTGCGGGGTCTGGGCGACGACGTAGGCGCCGCCGGCGACGATGGTCGCGCTCGCCGTCACGGCGACGGCGGGCTTGGTCAGGACGCCGAGCACCTTGGCGGACCAGCCGACCGAGCCGGCGGCCACGGTCGTCTTGCCGCCGAAGACCAGGGAGAGTGTGAAGCCGACCGGGACCGGCACGAGCGCGATGCCGACGAGGAGCCGCTCCGCCGGTACGACCGACTCGCGGGCGTCGCCGCAGTAGGCGCAGCCCCTGATGTGCCGGGCCAGTCGCTTGCGCCAGACCGAGTCGGGCCGCCCGTCCCAGCGGCCGGTCAGCTCCCGCAACTGCGGGCATGCTCCGTCGAGCGCACGCACGATGCCGCGGGAGGTCTCCAGGCGCTCCTTCATGCGCTGGACGCGTACGGCGGCGTGCTGCCGGCTGATACCGACGGCCGCGGCCAGCTCCCGCCGGGTCAGCTCGCCCGCGACCTCCAGCCACCACAGCGACAGCAGCTGCCGGTCCTCGTCGTCCAGCCAGCGCACCGCCTCCGCCACCTCGCGCCGCTGGCCCTCCAACTGGAGCCGCAGCACGGTGAGTTCGGCGAAGTCGGTGGCCTCCCGGGCGGCGCCCTCGTCCAGCTGCCGAGGGGACCTGCGGCGCGCCCGGTCCCGTATCTGCCGCATGGCGATGGCCATCAGCCAGGACCGGAAGCTGTCCGGGTCACGGAGCGAGCCGAGGTTGTCGACGGCGCGCAGCATGGTCTCCTGGACGACGTCGTCGACGTCGGCATGGCCGTTCAGGGCACGCCCGACGACGTTGTAGACCAGCGGCAGCCAGCCCGCGACGAGCTCGTCCAACGCCTGCCGGTCACCGGCCTGTGCTGCCGCGATGGTGGGGCGCCACCGATGCCCGGCCCTCTCGTCCACGTACGTCCTCTCCCGGGTCATGTGCCGTTGGACCGCACCTTCTCAGCCGTACCGGGGGTGGTGGCTATGTCGGGGATCACAGGGTGCGCCGGGTGCGGGCGGGGCATGTGGGGGCTCCCGGGTGTGAGGGGAATGCGGGACGCGAGAGGAGACGCGGTGGAGACGGGCCGGATAACACTTTTTCGCCCGGCTCGGCCGACGGTCGGCCCCCGTCTCCGCCCGTGGCCTGTCCGGCCCGACTCCGGAGCCCTGCACGCCACAACCGCCGGACACCGGACGCGGACGCCGCCGACGCTCTCCTCAACGCCGTTGACCCCGGGAGCAGGTGGTGCGGCAGCGCGGACGTACACGATCCGGCGAGCGGGCGGGCGGCGGATGCCCGATTCCGGGCCGGCTCGACGCCGATGAACCCGGCATCCGGGCGGACGCACCCCCGGCACTCAAGCAGCGAGCGCCGGGGCGGTGTTCGGGCCGGTGAGTGTCTCCAGCTGCTTGATCTTCTTCCGTACGACGTACAGCGGGATCACCCCGAGGACCCCGAACGACATGTCGATCACCGACCACCAGAAGGGGATCCCCCGGAGCGGCCCGCAGACCAGGGCGAGCGGGACGATCCCGGCGCAGGCGATCATCGCGAACTCGACGACCCAGATGTTGCGGACCGGGTCGCGGTAGGGGCCGTAGAAGGCGACCGCGATGACGAGGTGGGCGAAGGCGAGCCAGTCCGTGCCGTAGAGCAGGAAGGGGTAGTCGGCGTCGGCGGTGTCGAGTCCGTGCCGGACGCGCTCGATCCAGTCCATGAGGGCGGGGACGTGGTCCGGAACGGACAGCGACCTCAGCAGCTCCTCGGTCCAGCGCAGTTCGTGGACCAGCGGGAAGGCCGTGGCGCCGCTGAGCACCAGGCAGACGGCGAAGAAGACCAGCCAGGCGCGGATGCCCTTCAACAGGGCGGCTCTGTCGCTCATGGCAGCAGCGTACGCCCGCTATTGAACGTGTTCAAAACTGGTTTCTCTCACCTGCTGGAGGGGATGGCACCTCCGGTACGGGCCGACCGCGCGACCGTCGGCACGGAGCTTGCCGACGGTTGGGTGGTTCGGGGGGCCGGCGGGCGGCTGGGGACCATGGAGGGGCTGGCGCTGGGAGCGGGCGTGAGCGGGGCGGGGGCCTTCGTCGACGGCGGCAGCGTCGAGGGGCTGCTCGCGGGCGGCGGGGCGAGAGGGACCACCGGGGAGGCCGGGCCTTCGGAGGCGGTCAGATGCAGGGGCAGCGCTACGAGAGCGGCGACACCGCAGGTCAGGGCCGCTCCGGCGGCCGCGCGCAGGAGACGGCGGCGGGATGCGCCGCGGCGGATCTCCTCGTACCGGCCGGGGGGTGCGCCGAGATATTCGGCGGGGGGCCGCAGGAGGACGGTGAGCGGGTCCTCGGGGTCGAAGTCCGGGCCCTCGTCAGAGTGTGTGATCAAGGCTTCTCCTCAGGTGGGCGCGGAGCAGTTCGCGGGCCGTGTGGAGGTCGGCCTTGACGGTTCCTTCCTTGCGTCCGGTCAGCACGGACACCTCCCGGATCGGCATGTCAGCGTAGTAGTGCAGCAGGATCGGGACGCGCAGTCGTTCCGGGAGGGACTGCACGAGCAGCCGTACCGAGGGGTCCGTCTGTTCGGGGTGCGGGGCCACCGCGGCCTCCGTGGTCGCCCGGCGCACGGCTCTGCGTTCGCGCTCCAGCTTGCGCCAGTGGTCCCGGACGAGGTTGGCCGCGGTGACGTAGAGGAAGCCGCGCGGTTCCGCGACGGACGTCCAGCGGGCCCAGAGCCGGGTGAACGCCTCGGAGGCGATCTCATGGGCCGTCTCGTCGTCGTCGACCAGCCGGCGGCACCAGCCGGCGAGACGCGGATAGAGGGCGGCGAACAGCTCGGACGCGGCCTTCTCACGGGACCGTTTCAACGTTCTCCAGGGTCGTGGGGGCACTCGTAGGGGCGCTTGTGGAGGAAGACCCCGGGCCGACGGCGTACGTTCCGCCGGCCCGTGGTCCGGGTGGCCGGGTCAGGGGCCGGCGGAGCTCAGCGCCGCGAAGACGATCACGTTGTCGAGGTAGCCGTCACCGGTCCGCTCGCCGCCGCAGGTGATGAGGCGCAGCTCCGGCCGGTTCACGTTCCCGTAGACCTCGTCCGACGGGAAGTGGGCCTTGGACACCGTGCGGACGTCGGTCACGGCGAACACCGCAGCCGTGCCGTTCTCCAGGCGCGTCACGATCTTCTCGCCCCGGTGCAACTCCCCCAGGCGCCGGAAGACTCCGTCCCCGTAGGCGCCGACCGTGACATGACCGAGGATCACCGACGGTCCGGTCTGGCCCGGCGTCGGCGAATGCTCGTACCAGCCCGCCCGGTCGTGCGCCGCGATCGGCGGCACCTGCACGCTGCCGTCCGCTGCCAGGCCCAGCTTCATCACCGGGGTGTCGACCCCGATGGCCGGTATCCGGAGCCCGACCGGGATGGATCGCCCCACCTCGGACACCTTCTCGGCGGACTTGGCCGGGGGCGGCGCGGAGGCGGACGGCGTGCCCGTGGCGCTGCCGGTGGTGGCGCCGGGGCCGCCGCAGGCGACGAGCAGTGCGGCCAGTGCCATGGCGGCGAGGGCACGCACGGAGCGTGGACTCATGCCCCGTTCGCCTGCCGGCGGCGTACGAGGAAGACGGCCCCGCCACCGAGGACGAACGCCGCGGCGGCGCCCCCACCGATCAGGGCACCCGTGTCCGAGGAGTCCGAAGCAGGCGGCACCACACCGGTGTTCGGCGCGCCGCTCGGCACGACGGAGACCTGACCGGAGGACGGCGCCCGGGTCGGAGCCGCACTCGGCACGGCACTCGGGGCGGTGCTGGCGCTGGGACGGGCACTGGGAGGAGAGGTGGGTGCCTGGGTGGCGCTGGGGACGGGACTCGGGCTCGTCTTCGCCCCGTCGGCGAACGCGGGCACCGCGCCCGCCAGCACGGCGGTGCACGCAAGTGCCATGGCACTGAGGCCGGTTCGGCGCATGAATCGCTCTCTTTCGTCGGTCCGCCCGGTGGTCGACCGGCGGACTGTGTGACTGATCGAGCGGAGAGACGAGGCAGCGGAGGGGTGGGTTGTAAAGAGACGGCAAAGCCGCTCGGGGGGCGGGATCCGGCCATTGATCGGGGAATTGGTGACGACCGTGTGCGCGGGTCTTGAAGGTGGCTTGCGGCCGTTCTTGTCATGACGTAGGTACGTGAATCATGAACCTTTTCACCCGTGCTGCGTCTCTGCGCCGCCCGGCTCCCCCCACCGCCACCGCCCCGCAACGCCCCCTCGGGCCCCCGGCGTTCGCCCCCACAGCGAACCGTCCGGACCCCGTTCTCGCGGCGCTGACCGGAGAGTGGGTGATCGACCCGGCGCACAGCCGTATCGGTTTCTCCGTCCGCCATGCCATGGTGACCACCGTGCGCGGGGCATTCACCGAGTACCAGAGCCGGCTCTACTTCGACGGCCGCGACCCCTCCCGCTCGCGCGCCGAGATCGTCCTGTCCACCGCGTCCGTCGACACCGGCGTGGAACAACGCGACGCGCATCTGATCGGCCGTGACTTCCTGGATGCGGCGAACCATCCACGGATGCGCTTCGTCAGTACGACGGTGCAGCTCGTGGACCCCGACGTCTACCGCATGAACGGCGAGCTCACCATCAAGAACACCACCCGCCCCGTCGACCTGGAGCTCACCTACATCGGGCACGTCGTCGACGCGTTCGGCGACGAGCGGGTGGGCTTCGACGGCACGACCACCATCAACCGTTCCGAATGGGGCCTGACGTACAGCCAGAAGCTGGCGGAGGGCGGCGCCATGGTGAGCGAGAAGGTGCGCCTCCAGTTCGACATCGCCGCCATCCGGACGCTGCCCGCCTGATTCGGGCGGCGCCGCTGCCCGCCCCGCGCCTCACAACCCCACGATCTTGTTCCACCTCTTCGCCAAGTCCACCCGCTCCGTCGACGTGATGTCCCGGGCGATCACGAGCCGTTTGCGCATCTCGGCGTCCGGGAAGATCAGCGGGTTCTCGGCGAGGGCCGCGGTGTCCTTGTCCTTGGCGGCCGCGAGGACGTCCTGGGCGGCGGGGACGGGGCAGACGTAGTTCACCCAGGCGGCGAGTTCGGCGGCGACCTCGGGCGCGTAGTAGTGGTCGACGAGCCGCTCGGCGTTCCTCTTGTGCGCCGCACGGTCCGGGATCATCAGGGAGTCGGCCCACAGCTCCGCGCCCTCCTCGGGGACGACGAAGCGGATGTGCGGGTTGTCCGCCTGCAGCTGGATGACGTCGCCGGAGTACGCCTGGCAGGCCAGTACGTCGCCGCTGACCAGGTCCTTGGTGTAGTCGTTGCCGGTGAAGCGGCGGATGTGGCCCTGCGCGACGTACTTCTCGACCTGGTCGCAGACCTTGTGGAAGTCGGCCGCCGTCCACCTGGTGATGTCGACGCCGTTGCCCTGCATCAGCAGCGCGAACGCCTCGTCCAGGCCGGACAGCAGGGTCACCCGCCCCTTGAGGTCGCCCGCCCACAGGTCCGAGACATGGCGGATCTCGCGGCCGAGCCTGCGGTGGTCGTACGCGATGCCGGTGATGCCCGACTGCCACGGCACCGAGTATCGGCGGCCCGGGTCGAACGCGGGCGAACGCAGCTGCGGGTCGAGGTACTTGGCCACGTTCGGCTGCCCGGCCCGGTCCATCTCCTGGACCCATCCGAGCCGCACGAACCGCGCGCACATCCAGTCGCTCATGACGATCAGATCGCGGCCGGTCCGCTGGTGGTTCATCAGGGCGGGGCTGATCTTGCCGAAGAACTCGTCGTTGTCGTTGATCTCCTCGGTGTACTCGACGGAGATCCCCGTGCGTTTCTCGAAGGCCTCCAGCGTGGGCCGCCGGTTCGGGTTGTGGTCGTCGGTGTCGATGTACAGCGGCCAGTTCGCCCAGGTCAGCCGCCTGTCACTGGCGGACAGATCGGCGACGGCACGCTCGCCGGGCCGCACATACGCGGCGGGCACCCCGCAGCCGGCCAGACCGCCGAGCACCGCACCACCACCCAGCGCGCACAGCAGGGACCGACGGGAGGGGAAGGGGGTGTTCGGCGTGAGGGGCATGGGCGCAGCATGCCTCTCACGCCTGTACGCCGACAATCGACGCAGCGTCGAGTACGCCCGCACCGGGCGGACACCCTGTCGAACGGCGCGGCCCCGGACGGTACTTGACCGTCCGGGGCCGCGTGCCACCTCGTGGGGACTAGGCGTCCAGCGAGGTCATCACGTGCTTGATCCGCGTGTAGTCCTCGAACCCGTAGCCCGACAGGTCCTTGCCGTAGCCGGACTTCTTGAACCCGCCGTGCGGCATCTCCGCGACCAGCGGGATGTGCGTGTTGATCCACACGCAGCCGAAGTCCAGCTTCTTCGACATCCGCATCGCACGGCCGTGGTCCTTGGTCCACACCGACGAGGCGAGCGCGTACTCGACGCCGTTGGCCCACTCCACGGCCTGGTCCTCGTCCGTGAAGGACTGGACGGTGATGACGGGACCGAAGACCTCCTTCTGGATGATCTCGTCGTCCTGCTTCAGCCCGGACACCACGGTGGGAGCGTAGAAGTAGCCCTTCTCGCCGACCTGGTGACCGCCGGCCTCGACCTTGGCGTGCGCGGGCAGCCGCTCGATGAAGCCGGCCACCTGCTTGAGTTGGTTGGGGTTGTTGAGCGGGCCGAACAGCACGTCCTCGTCGTCCGGCTGCCCGGTCTTCGTCTCGGCGGCCGCCTTGGCGAGTGCGGCCACGAACTCGTCGTGGATGCCCTCCTGGACGAGGACGCGGGTGGCCGCCGTACAGTCCTGGCCGGCGTTGAAGAAGCCCGCGACGGAGATGTCCTCCACGGCCTTGGCGATGTCGGTGTCCTCGAAGACGACGACCGGCGCCTTGCCGCCCAGCTCCAGGTGGACCCGCTTGAGGTCCTTGGACGCCGACTCGGCGACCGACATGCCCGCCCGCACCGAGCCGGTGATGGAGGCCATCGCCGGGGTCGGGTGCTCGACCATCAGCCGGCCGGTGTCACGGTCGCCGGTGATGACGTTGAAGACGCCCTTGGGCAGGATCGACCCGATGATGTCGGCCATCAGGACCGTGGACGCCGGAGTGGTGTCCGACGGCTTCAGCACGACCGTGTTGCCCGCCGCGATCGCCGGGGCGAACTTCCACACGGCCATCATCATCGGGTAGTTCCACGGCGCGACCTGCGCACAGACGCCGACCGGCTCGCGGCGGATGATGGACGTCATCCCGTCCATGTACTCACCGGCCGACCGGCCCTCCAGCATCCGGGCCGCACCCGCGAAGAAGCGGATCTGGTCGACCATCGGCGGGATCTCCTCGGACCGCGTGAGCCCGATCGGCTTGCCGGTGTTCTCCACCTCGGCCGCGATGAGCTCCTCGGCCCGCTCCTCGAACGCGTCCGCGATCTTCAGCAGGGCCTTCTGGCGCTCGGCGGGCGTCTTGTCGCGCCACTCCGGGAAGGCCGCGGCGGCGGCCGCCATCGCGGCGTCCACATCCGCCTGGCCGGACAGCGGCGCGGTTGCGTACGCCTCGCCCGTCGCGGGGTTGACCACCTCGGTGGTCCGTCCGTCGGCGGCGTCCCGGAACTCACCGTTGATGTAGTTGCGCAGACGACGCAGCTCGGTGCTCACTGCCGGCCTCCTGTCAGATCTGATCCGTTTGCGGCTGTCCAATGACTGAGACACCACCCTAATCCGCGCACCCACGTTTTCAACACCCCCAGTCGCATCAGGACTGCGAAATCCGCAGGTCTCAGTGACGTAAACAACGAATTTCATCGGTTCACCCTTGCGGAACCGTCGAGACGTCGTGCACAGTGAGGTCGTGGCCAGTCGAAGCGCAGAGCAAAGGGACTCGTCCCGCGAGCCCAGGAACGGCACTCCCCATCTGGATGCCGTCTCCCTCGCCATCATCGAGCAGCTCCAGGAAGACGGCCGTCGGCCGTACGCGGCGATCGGCAAGGCCGTGGGCCTGTCCGAGGCAGCCGTGCGCCAGCGCGTCCAGAAGCTGCTCGACCAGGGCGTGATGCAGATCGTCGCCGTCACGGACCCGCTCACCGTGGGCTTCCGACGGCAGGCGATGGTCGGCGTCAACGTCGAGGGCGACGTGGAGAAGATCGCCGAAGCGCTGACCGACATGTCGGAAGTCGAGTACGTGGTGATGACCGCGGGCTCGTTCGACATCCTCGCCGAGATCGTCTGCGAGGACGACGACCACCTGCTGGACGTCATCAACAAACGCATCCGGGCACTGCCCGGCGTGCGCTCCACCGAAAGCTTCGTCTACCTGAAGCTGAAGAAGCAGACCTACATGTGGGGAACCCGATAACCGTGAGCCAGAAGGACCTCAGCAAGACCGCGTACGACCACCTGTGGATGCACTTCACCCGCATGTCCTCGTACGAGAACTCCCCCGTCCCGACGATCGTGCGCGGCGAGGGCACCTACATCTACGACGACAAGGGCAAGCGCTACCTCGACGGTCTCGCGGGCCTGTTCGTGGTCCAGGCCGGTCACGGCCGCACCGAGCTCGCCGAGACCGCCTTCAAGCAGGCGCAGGAGCTGGCGTTCTTCCCGGTGTGGTCCTACGCCCACCCGAAGGCCGTGGAGCTGGCCGAGCGTCTCGCCGACGAGGCTCCCGGCGACCTGAACAAGGTCTTCTTCACCACCGGCGGCGGCGAGGCGGTCGAGACCGCCTGGAAGCTCGCCAAGCAGTACTTCAAGCTGGTCGGCAAGCCCACCAAGTACAAGGTCATCTCCCGCGCGGTCGCCTACCACGGCACCCCGCAGGGCGCCCTGTCGATCACCGGCCTGCCGGCCCTGAAGGCCCCCTTCGAGCCGCTGGTCCCGGGCGCGCACAAGGTCCCGAACACCAACATCTACCGTGCGCCGCTCTTCGGCGACGACCCGGAGGCCTTCGGTCGCTGGGCCGCCGACCAGATCGAGCAGCAGATCCTCTTCGAGGGCCCGGACACGGTCGCCGCGGTCTTCCTGGAGCCCGTGCAGAACGCCGGCGGCTGCTTCCCGCCCCCGCCCGGCTACTTCCAGCGCGTGCGCGAGATCTGCGACCAGTACGACGTGCTGCTGGTCTCGGACGAGGTCATCTGCGCCTTCGGCCGCCTCGGCACCACCTTCGCCTGCGACAAGTTCGGCTACGTCCCGGACATGATCACCTGCGCCAAGGGCATGACCTCGGGCTACTCCCCGATCGGCGCCTGCATCGTCTCCGACCGCCTGGCCGAGCCGTTCTACAAGGGCGACAACACCTTCCTGCACGGCTACACCTTCGGCGGCCACCCGGTCTCCGCCGCGGTCGGCCTGGCCAACCTCGACCTCTTCGAGCGCGAGGGCCTCAACCAGCACGTGCTGGACAACGAGGGCGCCTTCCTCTCCACCCTGCAGAAGCTGCACGACCTGCCGATCGTCGGTGACGTCCGCGGCAACGGGTTCTTCTACGGCATCGAGCTGGTGAAGGACAAGCACACCAAGGAGTCCTTCAACGACGAGGAGACCGAGCGCGTCCTGTACGGCTTCCTCTCCAAGGCCCTGTTCGACAACGGCCTGTACTGCCGTGCCGACGACCGCGGCGACCCGGTCATCCAGCTCGCCCCGCCGCTGATCTCCAACCAGGAGACCTTCGACGAGATCGAGCAGATCCTGCGCGCCACGCTGACGGAGGCGTGGACGAAGCTGTAGCCACGGGCGGTTCAGCCGTTTATACGGCCCGGGGTGCACCCGTACGAGTGAGAAGGGTGCACCGCGGGCCGCGTGCTGTCCGGCGTCGGCGCCGCCGCTCCTTAGCGTGCCTGGTAACCGATCGGCCCTGTCCTCGTTCCCCCGCACGGGGGAACAAAGATCACGGGAACCACAGATCCGAACCGAGGTGTACGCCCATGGAGGCCCCGCCGGACAATGACGTGCTCTGGGCACGCTCACTGCATTTCCAGCACAGTGACGGCTCGCCCGCGCTCAGCGGCGTCTCGTTCGGTGTCCGGGAGGGCGAGATCCTCGCCGTCAGCGGCCCCCGCGGCAGTGGGAAGACGACCCTGCTGCGCTGTCTGTCCGGCCTGGTGACGGCCCAGCGGGGCGAGGTCTGGTTCAACAGCGTGCCGGTCCACACCATGGCCCAGCCGGCCCGGGAGCGGCTGCGCCGCGACCGCTTCGGCTGGATCGACCCGGCCCCCGTGCTCGTACCCGAACTGAACGCCTGGGAGAACGCCGCCCTCCCGCTGATGCTGCGCGGAACCAGCCGCGAGCGCGCTCGGACGGCCGCCCTGGAGTGGCTCGAACGCCTCGACGTCGGCGACCTGTCCCGCCGGCGCCCGCACGAGATGAAGCAGGCCGAGCGGCAGCGCGTGTCGATCGCCCGGGCCCTCGCCCAGGGCCCCACCGTCCTCTTCGCCGACGAGCCCACGGCCCCCCTGCACCGCGCCGACCGCGCCCATGTGCTGCGCACGCTCACCACGGCGGCCCGTTCGCACGGCATCACGGTCGTCGTGGCCACCCACGACCAGGAGACCGCGGCCATCGCCGACCGCACGCTGGCGCTGCTGGACGGCCGCTGCGTGAACACGGTCCACCTGCCGCCGGTGGCCGAGACGGAAGGCCGGGCCCCGTGCTCGCTCTCCGTCTGACCCGCGGCGCCCACCCGGCCGTACAGCTGCGCCGCCTCCTGGTGGCGGTGGCCTCGGCCGGCACGGGCTTCCTCCTGCTGTGCGCCCTCGGTTACGCGATGAGCCATCCGCAGAACCCCGGCGGCTCGGCGCTCCGTCTCGCCTGGTGTCTGACCCCGCTGGCCGCCACCGTGCACTTCGCGGTGGCGGTGGCCCGCACCGACCCGGCCACGAAACCCCGCGGCGGCCTCTCGGCCATCGGTCTCGGCCCGTTCCGCCTGATGGCCGTGTCGGCCATGACGACGGCCCTGTCGTGCACGCTCGGCTCGCTGCTGGCCCTGCTCGTCTTCCTCGACCTCCGCGGCGACCTCACGGGCGCCCCCTTCGACGGCGCGGCCTCGGCGTTCCTCGCCGCCGACCAGCCACTGCCCGTCCCCGCGGCCCTGACGCTGCTGACGGTGGTTCCGGCGATCGCGTCGGCGACGGTGGCGCTGGTCCTCCTCCCCCGGGACGCGCGGCCGGCCGCGGCACGGGCGGTGGCACGGCACTACGGACGCTTCGGGGCATACGGCCGGACGGTGGCACGGGAGACCTTCGGGACGTACGGCCGCTTCGGCGCACGTTCCCGTACCCGGCCCACGGCCGGTCGTACCGCCGAGGCGGCTCCCGAGCCGAAGACAGGCGGCACCCCACCGCCGCGGCCGAGCGACCCCGCCCCCACGGCACCACCCCCGGGCGACGGCTCCACCGGTGCTCGGCCGAACCCCGACCTCTCCCCGCCCCTCCCTCCCGCGCCCGGCAGCACCCCCGCGGGCCTTCCGTGGGGCGTCTCCGTCCTCACCGCGGGCCTGGCCGTGCAGGCCTACGCCACCCGTGCGTCGACCACCCCCGCACCCCGACTCCCCGGCGGCCTCGCCACCGGTGCCCCCGCGGTCCTCCTCGGGTGGGTCCTCACCGCCCTCGGCCTCGCCGTCGCCGGCCCCGGCCTCGCCCATCTGTGCGGCCGCCTCCTCCAGGCGGGGCGCCCCGGCGCCCTCCGGCTGCTGTCCGGTCGCGTCCTCATGGAGGAGGCCACCCGCATCGGCCGCCCCCTCGGCATCGTCTGCGCGGTCGCCTCCGGCACCTATGCCATGGTCGCCCTGTACGAGACGAGCACCCCCGTCTTCGGGCCGCTCACCACCCTCGGCACGCTCCTCGTCTCCGGCTGCACCGTCGCCACGCTGCTCACCGCGGCCGTGGAGGCCAAGCACGCCCGGGCCGACACCACGGCAGCCCTGCTGCGCCTCGGCGCCCCCGTCACGATGCTGCGCAGCGCCGCCGCCCTGCGGGTGGGCGCACTGCTCGCCCTGTTCGTCCCGCTGACCCTGATCGTGGCGGAGCTGGCGGCCCTGCCGCTGGCCCGCTGAAAATTCGTACGAGCAGATTTCCCGGGAACCGATGAGTTCCCCGCGGGCCCCCGGTCTACCCCTGCGAACAGCACGCATCCGATGGGAGAGACCTCACATGTACCAGCAGATGATCTTCGTGAACCTGGCCACCGACGACGTCGAGGCGTCGAAGAAGTTCTTCACGGAGCTCGGCTACACGATCAACCCGCAGTTCAGCGGCGACGACTGCGCCTGTGTCGTGATCAGCGACACCATCATCACGATGCTGCTCAGCAAGCAGCGGTACGCGGACTTCACCAAGAAGGAGATCGCGGACTCGACGAAGACCAGCGAGGTGCTGATCTGTCTGAGCGCCGAGAGCCGCGAGAAGGTCGACGAGCTGGTGAACAAGGCGGTCGCGGCCGGCGGCACCGCCAACGACGACGTCCAGGACCAGGGCTACATGTACGGCCGCTCCTTCGACGACCTCGACGGCCACAGCTGGGAGGTCGTGTGGATGGACCCGGCGGCGGTCCAGGGCTGACGCCGCCGGAGGCACCCAGGACGGCAGCCAGACCAGCCCCTTCATGCTGCAGTACAACGACGCCACCGCCCAGACGGCCGAGCTGTACGTCGACGGCGCCGTTGCCGCCACCGCGACTGGTGCTGGTGCCATTGACTGCCGGGCGAGTCATGTACATCAGAAGAGATGGGAAGATGCGGCGTGCCCTACCGCATCGTGACCGTGACGGGATCGCACCGCACCGGCTTCGGTCTCCAGGTCGAGCCCGCCGTCTCTGTCAAGGCGTTGGCCGGCCGTGTGGCCGACACGGACGTGCCCGTGCGGGGCGACACCCTGCTCCTGCTCTTTCCCGAGGGCCGCCACGGGCGGGCGATCCTTGCGGACTTCGCCATGGAAGCGTGGCGCGACGGGGACACGTACTACTGCCGGAGCAGTCCTGACGACCCCGAGTTCGTCCTTGTCATCGGCACCGAGCGCGGACCGGAGGACCTTCCGCCGGGCACGGAGATCTGGCTGGACGATGCGGCGCCCACCGGCGGAGCGCGAAGCGGTGGCTGGAGCCGGATCATCGCGCAGTTCGAGGAGCTGCCGTGGGTGAGGGTCGATGCCGATGCGGACCCGGAGGCGTTGCCGTCACATCGGTCGCCCTCTGAGCCGCCCGAAGATCCGGTGACATGAGGTTCCCGGAGCGACGGGACGTCTCGCAGCGACACTGCACTGTCCTGGGCAGCCCCTCGGGGTGACGCTGATCTGGTCGGCAGCGCCTGTACACGGCCGGCAGCACGAAGATCCACCTGGCCGCCGATGGCCGCTGCCGGCCTCCGGCTTTCCTCCACAGCGCCGACCAGGCAGGCAGCCGCTGACGGCGACGGGGCAGCCGAGGCGGCAGACCACGGGCCTCAGCTGGGAGGTCCTGTGGATGGACCCGACGGCCGTCCAGGGCTGATCGAAAACCTAGGCGAACGGCGTGCCTAGCATGGGCCCGTGCAGACGAGCCCGGCCCATGCGGCCCACCACGACGAGCGCGAGATCGAGACGCTCGAGGACTTCGACGCGACGGTGTCGGCCCGCGGCACCCTCGCCGGTTACCGCGTACAGGCCGTCGATCTGACGGACCGCACAAGGGAGTTGCTCACCACCGACACCGCCGAGGCGGTTTTCCTCGGCTGCCCTATGCGTCCCGACGCGGCAACGAAGGTCCGCGCCGACGGGGCGCTGGTCTTCCCGCCGGTCCCGCATCTGCCCTTCGACCCGTACCGCGGGCACCTGTACGCGCCCGACGAGCTGTTCGCCTCGCTGGAGAAGGGGTACGAGCAGACGCCGGACGCCCTCGCCTACACCTGGTTCCAGCGCACCAAGGCCGACGGCGACATATTCGCCTCGATGCTGCGTGCCGTGCACGACGACTCCATATCCGACGCCCTCGACGAACTGCTGCGCGGGGCACGGGTGGTGGGCGTGATGGGCGGTCATGCGATGGCCCGCGGGACGGACGCGTACGCCGGGGCGGCGCGTCTCGGCCGCGAGCTGAGCCGCGCCGGGTTCACCGTGGCGACCGGCGGCGGGCCGGGCGCCATGGAGGCGGCGAACCTGGGCGCGTACGCGGCGCCGTACGAGGACGACATGCTGGAGGAGGCCTGCCAACTCCTCGCGAAGTCACCGTCGTTCGTGCCCTCGATCACCGAGTGGGCCCGCGTCGCCTTCGAGGTGCGCATCCGCTGGCCGAAGGGCAACCACTCCATCGGCATCCCCACCTGGTTCTACGGCCATGAACCGCCGAACCCCTTCGCCTCGCACGTCGCCAAGTACTTCGCCAACGCCACCCGCGAGGACGGTCTGCTGGCCCGCTCGAACGCAGGGGTGGTCTTCCTGCCGGGCGCCGCCGGGACCGTACAGGAGATCTTCGACAACGCGACGCCCAACTACTACGAGTCGCGCGGCGAACCGACGCCCATGGTGCTCGTCGACCGCACGCACTGGACGGAGCACCTGCCGACCTGGCCCCTCTTGCAGTCACTCGCCCGGGAACGCTCAATGGAGTCCCGTATAGCCCTCGTTGACCGTATCGAGGAGGCTCCGGCGGCGCTGAAACGTCTCGGCGGTTAATAAGAGGGTAAAGCCAATGACCCTGGTGCGCCTGCGCATTGACACTCCTTATCGAACGCTTATAAACCTTTGAGTCTCCTGGGGAGTGTGAGGCTTCACCTCCACAGTCGCGTCACGTTCCTCGTCAGCCCCCCGCAGTTGCACCTCCCGTGAAGGGCAAACGTGTCCATATCTCGCCGTACTGCACGTCGTTCCGTGCAGATCCTGGGCGTCGCCGCCGCGTCCTCCGCGCTCGCGCTGAGCGCCGCGGGCTCCGCGCTCGCCTGCAACATCAGTGAGTTCTCCGCCGAAGCCAAGTGCGACGGCGGCAAGGGCGTCATCACCGTCAACGACCAGGACGTCTCCGGTACCCCCGCCACGGTCACCGTGTTCCTGGAGAACAACGGTGCCGACGTGAAGACGGTCGGCTCGAAGGACGTCACCGGTTCCCGTGAGGGTGTCACCATCACCTTCGACGAGAACTGGTCGCCGAACGCCGAGTACCGCATCCGCGTGCAGGCCGGGCGCGACAAGAACCACCTGATCGTCGACAAGGACATCACGCCGAACCTGACGACTCCGTCCGAGGGCTGCTCCAAGGGCGAGTCGACCCCGCCTGCGACCCCGTCGCCGTCCGCCTCGACCCCGGCCGAGTCCCCGACCCCGTCCGCCTCCGAGAGCACCCCTCCGGCGAGCACCTCGTCCAACGCCCCGTCCCCCGCGGCCGGCGGCTCCAACCTCGCCGAGACCGGTGCGAACTCCAACACCGGCCTGATCGCCGGTATCGCGGGCGCGCTGGTCGTGGTCGGCGGCGGCGCCGTCTTCTTCGGCATGCGCCGTCGCGGGACGAACAGCAGCCGCTGACGCCTCTCGCAGAACACCGCTGCGGCCCGTCCCCCGGCTCCCCGGGGGGACGGGCCGCAGTCGTTTCAGAAGCTCGCCCGCGCCAGCCAGAACTCCAGCAGCTCCCGGTCGCCGAGGACCTCCAACTCCGGGCTGTCCAGCGGAAGCCGGCTGTAGAAGGCGAGGAGGACCTGGGTGAGGGGGCCGCGCAGGGCGACGTCCGCCTTCTCGTGGTCGCGGCGCCAGGAGACGCCGTCCTCGGTGAGCTCGACGACCCACTCGGCGTTCAGCTCGGTGGCGGTGTCGGTGGCATGGAGGTGGATGCTGCGACCGGGTCCGCGCAGCTCGCGCGAAGCCGTCTCGTCGGGCTCCGCCCGCTGTTTCCATTCCACGATCTGCAGCCACTCGTCGATCGCGTCGACGGCCACCTCGGGCGCGACCTCGTAGGGCAGCCCGGCCGTCAGTGCCGCGTCCGCCCGGTGGACGGTGATCTCGTGCGCCATACGGCGTGCCCAGAAGCCGGACGTGTGGATCGCGGACCAGGACCACACCTTCGCGTCGGGCCCAGCCTCGCGCAGGGCGCCCACCGCCAGCTCCCCGGCCTCCGCCAGCCAGGCGTCGAGGGCTTCGGCGTCCCCCGGGGTCTCGGGGCCGTCGCCGCGCGGAATCTCCTCGTCAGGGACGTTCTCCTCGGCCCGTTTCCGGACCAGCGTCCCGGACCAGCGCAGGGCTCCGCCCATGTGCAGGACGAGCATCTCCAGGGTCCAGTCCGGGCAGGTCGGCACGGTCGCGGTCAGATCGGCGCCGCTCGTCACCACCGCCCTCAACTGCTCCACCTGATGGGCGATCTCGTCGCAGTAGCGATCATGCGTAGGAAGTGTCATCCCGCGCACCCTATGCGCGGACCCCTCAGCCGAGCACCACGATTTCGGCCGCGTCGAACTCCACCCCGACCGTCTCCCCGACCTCCGGCGCCTCCCGCAGCGCCACCGCCGCCTCGAGCCGCGGCGCCTCCTCCGGCTGCACCTGTACGGCGACATGGGTGCCCTTGAAGGTGCGTGCCGCCACGGTGCAGCGCAGGCCCTCGTCGGCCGGCACGAGCCGGACACCGGCGGGCCGCACGAGCAGTGTGCGCGTCCCCTGCGGGGCGTCCTGCGGCACCGGCAGCTTGCCCCAGGGGGTGTCCGCGGCCTCGCCGCTCACCATTCCATCGACCACGTTGTCGAAGCCGAGGAAGCGGGCCACGAACTCGTCCGCGGGACGCTGCCACACCTCCAGTGGCGTACCGGACTGGGCGATCCGCCCGTCCCGCATCACCACGACCCGGTCGGCGAGCGCGAAGGCCTCGCCCTGGTCGTGCGTCACAGCGAGGACGGTGGTCCCCAGCCGGCCGAAGAGTTCCCGGAGTTCGACGACCAGCCGCTCCCGCAGCGAGCGGTCGAGCTGGCCGAGCGGCTCGTCCAGCATCAGCAGCCGCGGCCGGGGCGCCAGCGCGCGGGCCAGCGCGACGCGCTGCTGCTCACCGCCGGAGAGCGAGGCGACAGCCCGGCGTGCGGCACCCGGCAGCCCGACGAGGTCGAGCAACTCCCGTACCCGCTCGTCCTGTCGAGGGCGCGTGGCACCGAGCATCCGCAGCCCGAAGGCGACGTTCCCGCCCACGTCCCGCTGCGGGAAGAGCTGATGGTCCTGGAACATCAGGCCCACCTGCCGCTTGTGCGCGGGCACCCCCGACTGGTCCCGCCCGTCGAGCAGCACCCGCCCGATGGACAGAGGCTGGAGCCCGGCAACCGCCCTCAGGAGCGTCGACTTGCCGCTGCCGCTGGGCCCGAGCACGCACACGATCTCGTGTTCGGCGACATCGAGGCCGACGGTGTCGAGCACGGCCCGCCCGCCGAACCGCACGGTCGCGTCCTCAAGGCTCAGCAGCATCTAGAACTCCCCGCTCCGGTCGGTGCGCAGCCGCTCCAGGACCAGCAGCGCCACCGCGCACACCACCATCAGAATCGTCGAAAGGGCCATCGCCTGCCCGTAGTTGAGGTCGCCCGGCCGGCCGAGCAGCCGGGCCACGGCGACCGGCAGCGTCGGGTTGTCCGGCCGCGCGATGAACACGGTCGCCCCGAACTCCCCCAGTGACACCGCGAACGCGAACCCGGCCGCGACCAGCAGCGCCCGCCGCACCATCGGCAGGTCGACCTCCCGCCACACCCGCCACGGCGACGCGCCGAGCACGGCCGCCGCCTCCCTGAGCCGCGCGTCCACGGCCCGCAGCACCGGCAGCATGGTCCGTACGACGAAGGGGGCGCCCACCAGCGCCTGCGCGAGCGGCACCAGAATCCATGAACTGCGCAGATTCAGCGGCGGCTTGTCGAGCGCGATCAGGAAGCCGAAGCCGACGGTCACGGCGGAGACGCCCAGGGGCAGCATCAGCAGTGCGTCGAAGCCACGGACCAGTCGGCCCGCGTCCCGGCGCGCGAGCGCCGCGGCGGCCAGACCGCCGATCGCCACGGCGATGGCGGTCGCGGCGAGGGCGTACTGGAGCGAGTTGCCGACGGCCTGGATCGGCGGCACGAGGAAGGTCCCGCCGTCGTCGTGGGTCAGCGCCCGGTAGTAGCCGAAGCCCGAGGCGCCCAGGGAGCGCTGCACCAGCACGGCCGGCGGCAGCACGAGCAGCACGAGGACGGTGGCGAGGACTCCGGCCAGCAGCGCCCACTGCCCGGCCCCGCGCGGCCGCCGCGCCGTGACGTTCGCGTCCACGAGCCGCAGGGCTGTCTCCCGCCGCCGTACGGTCCAGGCGTGCACGGCGAGGATCGCGCCGACGGCGGCGAACTGGACGATCGTGAGCACGGCGGCGGTGGACAGGTCGAAGATCTCCGAGGTCTGCCGGTAGATCTCCACTTCGAGGGTGGAGAAGGTCGGGCCGCCGAGGATCTGCACCACGCCGAAGGAGGTGAAGGTGAACAGGAAGACCATCAGCGCGGCGGCGGCCACGGCGGGCGCGAGCGCCGGCAGGGTCACCTTCCGCCAGGCCCTGAACGGGGACGCGCCCAGCATCCGCGCCGCCTCCTCCTGCCGTGGGTCGAGCTGCCCCCACAGGCCGCCTACGGTCCGTACGACCACGGCGTAGTTGAAGAAGACATGCGCCAGCAGGATGGCCCAGACGGTGGTGTCCAGCCGTACGCCCCACAGCTCGTCGAGCAGTCCCCCGCGCCCGACCAGCGCCAGGAACGCCGTACCCACCACGACCGTCGGCAGCACGAACGGGACGGTGACGACGGCGCGCAGCACCTGCTTGCCGGGGAAGTCGAGGCGCGCGAAGACATACGCGCCGGGGAGCGCGACCAGCAGCGTGAGCGCGGTGGAGGCGAGCGCCTGCCAGGTGGTGAACCACAGGACGTGCCGGATGTCGGACTGCGTGACGACGTCCGCGATCCGCCCGAACTGCCACGACCCGTCGACCTTGAGCCCGCGCGCCACGATCGCGGCGACGGGCCAGGCGAAGAAGGCGGCGAAGAACGCGACCGGCACGGCCATCAGACCGAGCCGCACCGCGCTCCCCGTCCGCCTTTGGCGGACGGCTACTTCAGTACGAGTGACGTCCACGACTTGACCCACTGGTCACGGTTGGCGGCGATCTTCGTCGGGGCCATGGTCTCGGGGTCCTTGGCCGGCTGCCCGTACTTCACGAACTCCGGCGGCACCTTGGCGCCCTCGATCACCGGGTAGACGAACATGTTGAGCGGCATGTCCTCCTGGAACTCCTTGCCCACCAGGAAGTCGATGAACGCCTTCCCACCCTTGGTGTTCCCGGCGTTGCTGAGCAGCCCGGCGTACTCGATCTGCCGGAAGCAGGTGCCGTACGACGTTCCGATCGGCGCGGTCTTCGGCTTCGGGTCGCCGTAGATGACCTCGGCGGGCGGCGAGGAGGCGTAGGAGACGACGAGCGGCCGGTCCGCCTTGGCCTTCTTGCCGCCCGCGGACCCGGAGAACTCCTCGTTGTAGGCCTGCTCCCAGCCGTCGACGACCTTCACGCCGTTCGCCTTGAGCTTCTTCCAGTAGCCCTGCCAGCCGGTGTCGCCGTACTTGGCGGCCGTGCCGAGCAGGAAGCCGAGGCCGGGCGAGGAGGTGGAGGCGTTCTCGGTGACGAGCAGGTTCTTGTACGCGGGCTTGACGAGATCGTCGAGCGTCTGGGGCGGTGCCAGCTTGTGCTTGCTGAAGTACGCCTTGTCGTAGTTGACGCAGATGTCACCGGAGTCGATCGGTGTGACCCGGTGCCGTGCCTGGTCGACCCGGTACTGCGCCTGGATCCGGTCTGCGCCCTTCGCCTCGTACGACTGGAACAGCCCGTTGTCGAGCGCCCGCGAGAGCAGGGTGTTGTCGACGCCGAAGAAGACGTCGCCCTGCGGGTTGTCCTTGGTGAGGATGGCCTTGTTGACGGCCTGCCCGGCGTCGCCGCTCTTGAGGACCTTGACCTTGTATCCGGACTGCTTCTCGAAGTCCGCGAGAACGTTCTTCGAGACGGCCCACGAGTCGTGGCTGACGAGGGTCACGGTCCTGGAGTCCGCCGAGCCTCCACTGCCGGCCGAGGACCCGCACGCGGACAGCGTGATCAGGCCGAGGCCGACCGCGGCGGCCACGAACGTCTTGGTGTGCACTGAATTCCTCCTGGCTGACCAGGAAGAGACGCGGCCCTGCCCGGAAGCGCCGGAGCATTCCACCGGCTTCCGGGCAGGGCGCAACAGCTCGAGTGAAGACCGAACTTCCTACCCAGAATGACCTGGGCAAGGTTCAGAGGGTCTGCGGCCCGGTTGCCGCACTCTCAGCGCTGTGGCGCTCCCCTGTCGGAATATGAAGATGTACGTACCGGCTCAGGCTACCGCTCGGTGGCCGCGAGCTGACCGCAGGCCCCGTCGATCTCCTGCCCACGGGTGTCCCGGACGGTCACCGGCACACCATGCGCGGCGATGGCCTCGACGAAGGCCTTCTCGTCCTCGGGCCGGGACGCCGTCCACTTCGAGCCGGGGGTCGGGTTCAGCGGGATGAGGTTGACGTGCACGGGCTTGCCGCGGAGCAGCCGTCCGAGCCGGTCACCGCGCCACGCCTGGTCGTTGATGTCCCGGATCAGCGCGTACTCGATCGACAGCCGCCGCCCGCTCTTCTCGACGTACTCGAAGCCGGCGTCGAGGACCTCGCGCACCTTCCACCGGGTGTTGACGGGGACGAGGGTGTCGCGCAGCTCGTCGTCCGGCGCGTGCAGCGAGATGGCGAGCCGGCACTTGAAGCCCTCGTCGGCGAACCGGTGGATGGCCGGGACGAGGCCGACGGTCGAGACGGTGATGCCGCGCTGGGAGAGCCCGAGCCCGTCGGGAGCGGGGTCGGTGAGGGCCCGTACGGCCCCGACGACCCGCTTGTAGTTGGCGAGCGGCTCACCCATCCCCATGAAGACGATGTTGGACAGCCGCGCGGGCCCTCCAGGCACCTCTCCGTCCCTGAGAGCCCGCATCCCGTCGACGATCTGGTGCACGATCTCGGCGGTGGACAGATTCCGGTCGAGCCCGGCCTGCCCGGTGGCACAGAACGGGCAGTTCATCCCGCAGCCGGCCTGTGAGCTGATGCACATGGTCACCCGGTCCGGGTAGCGCATCAGCACCGACTCGACGAGCGTCCCGTCGAACAGCCGCCACAAGGTCTTGCGCGTCGTCCCCTGGTCGGTCGACAGATGCCGTACGACCGTCATCAGCTCGGGAAGCAGCGCCTCCTGCAGCTTGCCGCGCGAACCGGCCGGGATGTCGGTCCACTCCGCCGGGTCGTGCGCATACCGCGCGAAGTAGTGCTGCGACAGCTGCTTGGCACGAAACGGCTTCTCGCCGATCTCGGCCACCGCTTCCTTGCGCTCGGCGGGCGTGAGATCGGCAAGATGCCGCGGCGGCTTCTTGGCTCCACGGGGGGCGACGAAAGTGAGTTCTCCGGGCTTAGGCATGGCTGTACCAGTGTCGCAGATCCAATGGTGTGGCCCGCTCCACCAAGAATGCGGGTGAAAGTGAAGCCTCCGGGAGACCGGCGACAGCAACAAGGCCTGCCTAGGTGGTGGTGTGCTCCAGCTTGTCCTTGAGCAACTGCTCGTTGCGCGGCATCTCCTTGCGGACCTGCTGGCGGACGACCAGCGGGAGCAGGATCCTGCCGAGGCCGCGTCCCTCGAAGTCCAGGTCCATGGTCACGTGAGTACGGCGGCCGTCGTCGAGGGGCGTGATCTCGCCGTGGAAGTTGCCCCTGACAGGGCCGTCGATCCCGCGTACGGTCCAGGAGCGCTGCGGTTCGTACTGGGTGCACTCCATGGTCATCGGAATGTCGCGGGCGCCTACGTGCCGGGTGACCCGGACCCGGGATCCGAGTCCGAAGGGGTGGTCGTCGAGCTGT
Organism: Streptomyces sp. NPDC051172; assembly: GCF_040682555.1. NCBI lineage: Bacteria > Bacillati > Actinomycetota > Actinomycetes > Kitasatosporales > Streptomycetaceae > Streptomyces > Streptomyces sp. NPDC051172. The sequence goes on along the minus strand of NZ_JBFBBE010000005.1, from coordinate 94,064 downwards.
TCGGCGGCGACCGCGCTGAGCTGCCACTCCGGCATGTGGGAGGGGTCGATGATGTACGCCCAGGCGTCCTCAGGACGGCAGTCCACGTCGAACTCCTCATGGATGGTGGACATGGCGCCTCCGCTTCGGGTTCGGGAGATCCCCTTTGAGGGCTTACATCGGAATCGTCCCACTCGGCCGACCGGTGCGCCATCGTCCGGAAAGCCCTCCCGAAGCCTGGAGCCCCCGCCCTCGGAAGGGCAGGGGCTCCACGCGTCACGGGCCGGTCAGCCGGACCCCACGAACAGCACCATCAGCAGCCACACCACCGGCGCAGTCGGCAGCAGCGAGTCCAGCCGGTCCATGATGCCGCCGTGCCCCGGCAGCAGCGTGCCCATGTCCTTGATGCCCAGGTCCCGTTTGATCATCGACTCACCGAGGTCGCCCAGAGTGGCGCTGGCCGCGACCGCGACGCCGAGGATCAGGCCCTGCCACCAGGCGCCGTCGTCGATCAGGAACTGCATGCACAGCGCGCCCGCCACCATCGCGAACGTGACCGCGCCGAGCAGGCCCTCGCGGGTCTTGCCGGGGCTGATGCGCGGGGCGAGCTTGTGGCTCCCGAAACGCCAGCCGACGGCGTACGCGCCCGTGTCGCTGACCACCGTCAGCAGCAGGAAGGTCAGCACACGCCACGGGCCGTCCTCGGCCGTCAGCATCAGCGCCACGAACGTCGCCAGGAAGGGAACGTAGAAGGCCGCGAAGACACCCGCCGTGACGTCCTTGAGGTAGCCCTCCGGCGGTTCCGTCATGCGCCATACGAGGACGGCGAGCGCCGTGAGTGCCATGGCGACCCACGCGCCCTCGGCGCCCCGCACGTAACCCGCGACGACCATCGCTCCGCCGCCGAGTGCCAGCGGGACCAGGGGCGCCTTGATGCCCTTGCGCTCCTGGAGACGGCTGGTCAGCTCCCACAGACCGACCACGACGGCGACCGCGACCACACCGACGAACACGGCCTTGACGATGAACAACGACGCGACGATCACCACACCGAGCGCGACACCGACCCCTATGGCCGCGCCCAGGTCACGGCCCGCGCTCTTCTTCTGCGGGCGGGGCGCCGGCTGCGGGGCGTCGGGCATGGGCTCCGGATTCTGCTGCGCCGCCGGGTAGGGCGGCGACTGAGGGGGTTCGTCGCGGAACAAGGGGCCGCTCAGCCGAGCGGCCCCCCGGTCGTCATCCTGGTCACCGCCGTACGCGGGTACCTCGGGCACGATGGGCATGGGGCGAGTCTGCTGCGCCTTGGGCGCATCGTACGCGGGACCCGCAGGGGCAGCCCCCTGGACAGGTCCCTGGTCGGACGGCCCCCAGTACCCCGCCTGCGACCCGGTGTGGGGCGGCGTTCCCCAGGAAGAGTCGTTCATCAGACCTCGAGCAGCTCCGCTTCCTTGTGCTTCAAAAGCTCGTCCACCTGGGCCACGTACTTGTGGGTGGCGTCGTCGAGTTCCTTCTCCGCACGGCGGCCCTCGTCCTCGCCGACCTCGCCGTCCTTGATCAGCTTGTCGATGGCGTCCTTGGCCTTGCGGCGCACGGAGCGGATGGACACGCGCGCGTCCTCGGCCTTGCCCTTGGCGACCTTGATGTAGTCGCGACGGCGCTCCTCGGTGAGCTCCGGGAACACCACCCGGATGATGTTGCCGTCGTTGCTCGGGTTGACGCCCAGGTCGGAGTCGCGAATGGCCTGCTCGATGTTGCGCAGCGCCGTCTTGTCGAACGGGGTCACTACCGCCATGCGCGGCTCCGGCACGGAGAACGAAGCCAGCTGGTTGATCGGCGTCGGCGCGCCGTAGTAGTCGGCCACGATCTTGTTGAACATCGCCGGGTGCGCACGACCGGTGCGGATCGCGGCGAAGTCCTCCTTGGCGACCACGACGGCCTTCTCCATCTTCTCCTCGGCCTCGAGGAGGGTCTCTTCGATCACCACTTGCTCCTGCGTGTCTTGAGTAGGCCCGGCTGCTGTTCCATATGCGTGGGGCGGCGGCCGGCTGCGTCGCGTCTTCTTCCTGCACGGTTCCCGACCGGCAGGACATTGTCCATCCCCCGGTCAGGGTCCATGGGTGTTGCTGGTCAGTCCCGGCTGCCGTGGTCACCCACAAGCGTGCCGATCTTCTCACCCTTGACGGCGCGGGCGATATTGCCCTCCGCGAGGAGCTCGAAGACGAGGATCGGGAGCTTGTTGTCGCGGCACAGCGTGATCGCGGTGGCGTCGGCGACCTTGAGGTCGCGGGTGATCACCTCGCCGTAGCCGAGGGAGTCGAACTTGACGGCGTCCGGGTTGCGCTTGGGGTCGGAGTCGTAGACCCCGTCCACGCCGTTCTTGCCCATCAGCAGCGCCTCGGCGTCGATCTCCAGGGCGCGCTGGGCGGCGGTGGTGTCGGTGGAGAAATACGGCATGCCCATACCGGCGCCGAAGATGACGACCCGGCCCTTCTCCAGGTGGCGCACCGCGCGCAGCGGGATGTACGGCTCGGCGACCTGGCCCATGGTGATGGCGGTCTGCACCCGGCTGTCGATGCCCTCCTTCTCCAGGAAGTCCTGGAGGGCGAGGCAGTTCATCACGGTGCCGAGCATGCCCATGTAGTCGGAGCGGGCCCGGTCCATGCCGCGCTGCTGGAGCTCGGCGCCGCGGAAGAAGTTGCCGCCGCCGATGACGACCGCGACCTGCGCCCCGTCCCTTACGACGGCCGCGATCTCGCGGGCGATCTTGTGCACCACGTCGGGGTCCACTCCCAGGCCCCCGCCACCGGAGAAGGCCTCACCGGACAGCTTCAGCAGAAACCGGCCGCGTACTTTGCCGTCGTCGCTCTTCTGGGGCTTGGTGGTGGTCATGGAGATCCCGCCTCTTTCACGTGTTGCACATACGAAGAAGGCCATTGCCGCTGGGGTGTTGGCATCCCATGCTCGGCAATGGCCTCCTCGTCAGATCTGCTGTCGTCCGTCACGCGCCTGCGTGCCGGACGGCCGGACGGCTGCACCCGACCCTATCGGGCCGAGACGCCGATCGCGGCACGGACTCAGATGCCGACCTTGATGCGCGTGAAGCGCTTCAGGGTGACACCGGCCTCGTCCAGGACCTTCTGGACGGACTTCTTGTTGTCGAGTGCGTACGGCTGGCCGAGCAGCGTGGCGTCCTTGAAGAAGCCGTTGAGGCGACCCTCGACGATCTTCGGCAGGGCGGCCTCGGGCTTGCCCTCGGCGCGGGTGGTCTCCTCGGCGACGCGACGCTCGGACTCGACGACCTCGGCCGGCACGTCCTCCTTGGAGAGGTACTTCGGCGCGAAGGCGGCGATGTGCTGGGCGACACCCTTGGCGATCTCGGCGTTGGGCTTGTCCAGCTCGACGAGGACACCGATCTGCGGGGGCAGGTCGGGCATCGTGCGGTGCATGTACGCGATCACGAAGCCGTCGGCGAACTGCGCGAAGCGGTCCAGGACGATCTTCTCGCCGAGGTTGGCGTTGGCCTCGTCCACGAACGCCTGGACGGTCTTGCCGGCCTCGATCTCGGAGGCGAGCAGCGCCTCGATGTCGGCCGGGGAGGTCTTGGCGACGTGCTCGGCGATCGCGTTCGCGACGGCCTGGAACTTCTCGCCCTTGGCGACGAAGTCCGTCTCGCACTTCAGCTCGACGAGAACGCCGGAGGAGTTGTCGTCGGCGATGAGGGAGACCACGGCGCCGTTCTCGGCGGAGCGGCCCTCGCGCTTGGCGACGCCCTTCTGGCCCTTGATACGGAGCGCCTCGACGGCCTTCTCGACGTTGCCCTCGGCCTCGTCCAGCGCCTTCTTGCAGTCCATCATGCCGGCGCCGGTGAGCTCACGAAGCTTCTTGACGTCGGCGGCGGTGTAGTTCGCCATGAGTCTGTGAATCTTTCTCGAAGTCTGGAAGATCGAAGATCTACGGGGTCTACGGCCCCATGTAGCCGCGGGCCGCTGACTCTCCGCCGACCTACGGGTGAACGGCGGGGGCGGATTTCACACCGCCCCCGCCGTCAACTGAGGACGCTGACGGGTCAGGCCTGCTCGGCGTCCGCGGCCGGAGCCTCAGCCTCGGCGGCCGGAGCCTCAACCTCGGCGGCCGGAGCCTCAACCTCGGGGGCCTCGGCAGCGGCCTCGGCCGGCTTCTCGGCGGCTTCCTCGGAGTCGGCCTTCTTCTCGCCCTCGAGCAGGTCGCGCTCCCACTCGGCGAGCGGCTCGCCCGCGGCCTTCTCGCCCTTGTCACCGGTGGCGACGCGCGAGCGGCTGATGAGGCCCTCGGCGACGGCGTCGGCGATCACACGGGTGAGCAGGGTGACGGAGCGGATCGCGTCGTCGTTGCCCGGGATCTTGTAGTCGACCTCGTCCGGGTCGCAGTTGGTGTCGAGGATCGCGACGACCGGGATGTTGAGCTTCCGGGCCTCACCGACCGCGATGTGCTCCTTCTTGGTGTCCACGATCCAGACGGCGCTGGGCACCTTCTGCATCTCGCGGATACCACCGAGGGTCTTCTCCAGCTTGGCCTTCTCGCGCGAGAGCACGAGAAGCTCCTTCTTGGTCAGACCCGAAGCGGCGACGTCCTCGAAGTCGATCTGCTCGAGCTCCTTGAGGCGCTGCAGACGCTTGTAGACGGTGGAGAAGTTGGTGAGCATGCCGCCCAGCCAGCGCTGGTTGACGTAGGGCATGCCGACGCGGGTGGCCTGCTCGGCGATGGCCTCCTGCGCCTGCTTCTTCGTGCCGACGAACATGACCGTGCCGCCGTGGGCGACGGTCTCCTTGACGAACTCGTAGGCGCGGTCGATGTACGACAGCGACTGGAGCAGGTCGATGATGTAGATGCCGTTGCGCTCGGTGAAGATGAACCGCTTCATCTTCGGGTTCCAGCGACGGGTCTGGTGACCGAAGTGGACGCCGCTCTCCAGCAGCTCCCGCATCGTGACGACGGCCATGGCCGTTCTCCTTGAGTTTCTCGGTTGTGCCGCGGGGACCGGACGGCTCCCGCGCCTGACGCCCGCGACGCGCCTTGCCGCAGAGGACCGAGAGGCGCTGACACCCACCGTTGGACGGCCTGGTGTCGGGGCGTGCGAAGTCGACCCGGTGACCCGGATCGCCAGAAGAAGTGTACGGGACCGGCGAGGCGCCGGGTGACGCCGCTGTCCACAACCGGGGCGTAGTCCACAGCTCCCGGCCGTGATCGGGAGCGGCGCGGGAACCTTCTCGCATGCGAGCGAGGCGATACGTGCAGATGACGTGGGCGGTACTGCTGGGACTGGCGTTGACCGCCCTGTCCCCCTGGGCCTGGGCGGACGACCCGCCACCACCCCCGACCCCGGGCCCAGCGGTCCCTGCCGTCGGCCGCGCCTGGCCGGTGGGCACCCACCCCACTGTCCTACGAGGCTGGGAGCCCCCGGTGACGGTCTACGGCCGCGGCCACCGGGGCGTGGACCTGGCAGCCCCGGCCGGAACCCCGGTGAGAGCGGTGGCAGCCGGCCGCGTCTCCTTCGCGGGCCGCGTGGCAGGCCGGGGCGTGATCTCCGTGCAGCTGACGGACCCGAACCTGCGAACGACATACGAACCGGTGAAGGCGTCGGTGCAGAAGGGCGACGAGGTGACGCCGGGCGAGGTGGTGGGGACGGTGGAACCGGGATCCGGCCACTGCACGGTCACGTGCGTGCACTGGGGCCTCCTGAGAGGCGAGACCTACTTGGACCCCCTGTCCCTACTCCCACCGTGGCTGCTGCACTGGGGCCCGTCGAGGCTACTGCCGGTACTCGGAGTACCGCTGCCCGCTTGAGCCGCGGGGAGCCTGCAGGTGCTCGCACCAGCCGCCGCAGCCTTCGGGCAGTCGGTCTGTGCAAGCCGCGGGCAGTCGTGCCGCAAGGGCGGCGCGGGTGGGCGCGGGCGGCACCGGCAAGCGCCACCCCTCGCCGGCAACCCCCACCGGCCTCAGCCGCGAACCCCTCGCAGCGCCATGGCCACCGCGGCCTCAGTGATCGCCGAAGGCTCCTCCGCCGCCCCCAGCTCGATCCGCCGCACAGCCGCGTCCACAACCCCCTGCACCAGCATCGCAGCCAACCGGGGCGAAGAATGCCCCATCTCCCCGAGCGCCTCGACGATCATCGCGACCAGCCCCCCATGCGCGGCCCGGATCTTCTCCCGGGCTCCCGCATCCAGCTCACTCGCGGAGATCGCCACCACAGCCCGATGCCGCCGGTCCCCGACCAGCACCAGCTGCTGCCGCACATACGCCTCGACCTTGCCCTCGGCCGACCCCGCCCGCTCCATCGCCGCCGAGACCTCCGCGGCCCACACCGGGAAGTCCACCGCGCACAGTTCCTCGACGACGGCCGCCCGGGAGCGGAAGTACTCGTACACGGACGACCGTGCAAGCCCCGTCCGCTCGGCGAGGGCCGGGAAGGTCAGCGCCTCAGTCCCACCCTCGGACAGCAGAGACCGGGCCGCGTCCAGCAGGGCGGCTCGCTGCATCGACCGGTGTTCGGCCACGGAGGCCGCTCGAATCCTTGGCACGTCAACCACTTTACGGACGGACCACCCCCGACGGGAGTGAGTCGGGCCGCTCAGCGTCCGAAGCTCGCCAGCTTCGCCCGCAACTGCAGCACCGACTTGGTGTGGATCTGACTCACCCGGCTCTCGGTCACGCCGAGCACGTTCCCGATCTCGGCGAGCGTCAGGCCCTCGTAGTAGTACAGCGTGACGACGGTCTTCTCCCGCTCGGGCAGTGTGTTGATCGCCCGGGCCAGGAACCGTCTGAGCTCGCGGTCCTCGGCCACCTCGACCGGGTTGTCGGCGGCGGTGTCCTCCAGCGTGTCCATCACGCTGAGCCCGCCCTCGCCCCCCACGTGCAGCAGCTCTTCCAGGGCCACCACGTTGGCCAGCGACAACTGGCTGAACACGGCGTGGAGTTCATCGACGGGGATGCCCATCTCGACGGCCACCTCGCCCTCCGACGGTGTCCGTCTCAGACGCGCCTCCAGGGTCGCGTACGCGCGCTCCACGTTCCGCGCCTTCTGCCGCACCGACCGCGGGATCCAGTCCAGCGCTCTGAGCTCGTCGATCATCGCGCCCCGGATCCGGGTGATCGCGTACGTCTCGAACTTGATCTCCCGGTCGATGTCGAACTTCTCGATCGCGTCGATGAGCCCGAAGACGCCGGAGGAGACGAAGTCGGCCTGCTCCACGTTCGGCGGCAGCCCGACGCTCACCCGTCCCGCCACGTACTTGACCAGCGGCGAGTAGTGCAGGATCAGCTGCTCCCGCAGCCGCTCGTCGCCCGTGTCCTTGTACGACCGCCACAGCTCGTCGAGCGTCGAGGGAGCGGGCGGCCGCACGCTGCCACCGTCACGGGCGGCTGGGGGGATCGCCGCCCGGTCGGACCCGGAGGTGTGCTGGGGCATTCGTCGCCTTGTGCCGTTCTGCCGTGAAGTGGGGGTGCCTGGGTGAGCTGTCGGTCTGGTGTCGAGATGCCGGTCTGTGCCGGAATCCACGTGAGCGTAGCGTGACTGAAGTGTCGCGGTGCGCGAAGACCGGCGCGGATCGGGTGCGCAGATACGTTCCGCAGGACGCCCCACAGAGTCATGGCGATCGCTGTGCGTGACCGCCCGAGGACGCCAACTACGCGTATTTGCACAGGTGTCAGGCTTCCCCCGGACGGCCGTACACGCATGGTCAGCACGGACTGCGACCCCCGCGGACGGAGATCATCGCCTGGCGTGTCAACTTCCAGCCGTCGCCGTGTCGTTCGACGTAACCGAGTGATCGGAGTTCGTACAGTCTCGCGATCGCGTCGTCCTGCGTGGTCTGCGCACCCCGCGCGATGTCACCGGGCGGCGCCGCCCCGCGGCCGGGCAGTGCGGCCAGGACGCGGCGGGCGCCGGGCTCCAGCAGATCGCGGGGCAGCACGGGTCCGCGCCGGTCCGGGGCCAGTTCGCCCATGTCGCCGACCAGCTCGACGACTTCCGCGGCGTCGGTGACGAGCACGGCGTCGCCCCGCAGAAGCTCGTGCACTCCGGCGGACAGGCCGCTGGTCGCCGGCCCGGGGACGCCCATCGTGTGGCGCCCCAGCCGCTGCGCGGCCCGCGCCGTGACCAGCGAGCCGCTGCGGTGCGCGGCCTCGACGACCACGGTGCCCCTGGTCAGGGCGGCGATCACCCGGTTGCGGACGATGAATCTGCTCGGCGTCGGATGATCGCCGGGCGGCAGTTCCCCGATCACCAGTCCCTGTTCCGCGATCCTGCCGAGCAACTCGGTGTGTCCGCGCGGGTAGGCCCGGTCGGCCCCGCAGGCCAGCACCGCGACGGTGGCACCGCCGGCGCCGAGCACGCCCCTGTGGGCGGCGCCGTCGACCCCGTAGGCCCCGCCGGACACGACCACCCACCCGCGCTCGGCGAGCCCTGCGCCGAGCGTGGCCGCCATGTGAGCCCCGTACTCGGTGCAGGCCCGTGCCCCGACGACGGCGACGGATCTGAGCGCCCACATCCGCAGACTGGGCCGCCCCCGCACCCACAGCCCCACCGGCCGCGCGTCCCCCAGGTCGTCGAGCTGCCCGGGCCATTCGCCGTCCCCGGGCACCACGAACCGCATGTCTGCCTCCTGGGCGACCGCGAGATCCCGCTCGGGCTTCGCCTGCCCGGCCCGGTCCAGCAGTCCGGCCCACCGCTTGTCGGTGATCCCGACGAGCTGCGCCCCGCCCTCGCGCAGCCGTCGCGCCACTTCCACCGCGCCGAGCTCTCGCAGCCACCGCCCGCCGACCTCGTCCCCCGGTTCGAGAACACGGCTGAGAAAGACCCGGGCGAGCAGCTCGCCGGCCGGATCGCCACCGAGGCTCATGTCAGCGCCCCGATGGCCATGGGCACCCCGCGCGGCACGCCGGTACGCAGTTGCAGCGCCAGGGCGACGTCCGTCGCGTCGGGCCGGTCGTGGCCGACGAGGTCCGCGACGGTCCAGGCGACACGCAGCACGCGGTCGAGCCCGCGGGCGGTCAGCGCACCGCGCTCCAGATTCCGTTCCGCCTCGTCCATCGCTCCGGCCACGGCGGGCCAGCGGCTGCGCAGTTCCCGCCCGGGTACCTCGCTGTTGGTCCGCCACGGCGTGCCCACGAGCCGGGCCGCCGCACGCTCCCTGGCCGCCCTCACGCGGTCGGCGACGGTCCTGGTGGACTCGCCGACGGCGCCCCGCTGGGCCAGCTGGGCGCGGGTGACCCGGTCGACCTCGACGCGCAGGTCGACCCGGTCGAGCAGCGGGCCGGACAGCCGCGCCTGGTAGCGGCGGATTGCCGAGGGCGGGCACTCGCAGAAGTCGTCCGCCTGGGAGAAGCGGCCGCAGGGGCAGGGGTTCGCCGCGAGCACCATCAGGAATTTCGCAGGGAACCGCACGACACCCGCACTGCGTGCGACCACCACGTGCCCCGCCTCCAGGGGCTGTCGTAGCGCGTCAAGGGCGTGGCTGCTGAACTCGGGCGTCTCGTCGAGGAAGAGGACGCCCCGGTGGGAGAGTGAGACCGCGCCGGGCCGCGCGATGCCCGGGCCGCCGCCCACGAGCGCCTGCATGGTGGCCGAATGATGCGGGGCGCAGTACGGAGCGACGTCGATCAGGGGTTTGCCCGGGGGCAGCAGACCTGCCACCGAGTGCACCGCCGTGACCTCCAGCGACTCCTGCCTGCCGAGCAGCGGGAGGATCGCGGGGAGCCGCTCCGCGAGCATGGTCTTCCCGGCGCCGGGCGGGCCCTCCAGGAACAGGTGGTGGCCACCCGCGGCGGCGACCTCCACCGCCGTCCGCGCCGAGATCTGGCCCACCACGTCGGCGAGGTCATGACCCTGGTCGTACTGGGCGGCGCCCAGGCTGTGCATCCCCGTGGCCGCGCCCGTGCCGGGCACCCGAAGACCCGCCAACAGCGGATCGGGACGGCCCTGCTCGTCCGGTTCCTCCTCGGGTACCGGCTCGTCCGCCAGGACGGCGATCAGCTGGCGCAGGCTGCGCACACCCAGGACGGAGACGCCGGGCACCAGCGAGGCCTCGGCGGCCGCACACTCGGGCACGACCACCTGCTCGTAGCCCGCGTCCGCCGCGGCCAGCACCGCCGGCAGAATGCCCCGCACGGGCCGGACGCGGCCGTCCAGGCCCAGCTCCCCGATCATGACGATGTCGGCGAGCACCCGTGGGTCGATGCGCTCACAGGCGCCGAGCACGGCGCAGGCGACGGCCAGATCGAAGCCGCTGCCGGCCTTCGGCACCGAGGCCGGGCTCAGCCCCACCGTCAGCTTCTTCTGCGGCCATTCGCCGCCCGAGTTGGCGACGGCCGCCCGCACCCGGTCCCGGCTCTCGCTCAGACTCTTGTCCGGCAGCCCGACCAGCGTGAACGCCGCCACCCCCGGCTCCAGATCCGCCTGGACCTCGACCACCACACCCTCGACGCCGACGAGCGCCACCGAGCACGTACGCGCGAACCCCATCAGGCCACCCCTCGCGCGTGTTCGACCACGGGTGCGCCGCGGTCGGGGAGCACGACGCCCACCAGGTCGATACGCACGCCGCCCGGCGGGGCCCCGCCGTGTTCCTGCGCCCAGCGTTCCGCCAGACCGCGCAGGCGCTGCGCCTTCGTCGGCGTGACCGCGGCCATCGGGTGCTGGAAGATGCCCGCCCTGCGGGTCTTCACCTCGCAGACCACCAGGACGTCCCCGTCCCGGGCCACGATGTCGATCTCACCCGTCCTGCCGGAGCGCCAGTTGCGCTCCAGGACCGTCATACCGGCGTCCGCCAGCCGCCGCGCGGCCAGATCCTCGCCGTACCTGCCCATGGCACTGCGTTGTGCGTTGCGTGTCCTCATGTCGGCACCACCTCCGGCGCCAACCGTCACGCATCCGCTCCCACCGAGTGGATCTTGGTGGACTACTCGGCGGTTGTGGACAAACCTGTCACCCGCACGAGCGACCTACCGTGCCCGTCGTCAGCCGCCCGGCAGCTCGAGATCGCTCTTGTTCAGCTCCTCGATGTTCACATCCTTGAACGTGAGTACCCGCACCTGTTTCACGAACCGAGCCGGCCGGTACATGTCCCAGACCCAGGCGTCCGCCATCGACACTTCGAAGAACACCTCGCCCTGGACCGAATGCACCTGCATCTCGTAGTCGTTGGTCAGGTAGAAGCGCCGCTCGGTCTCGATCACGTATTTGAACAGACCGACGACATCGCGGTACTCCCGGTAGAGCTTCAGCTCCATCTCGGTCTCGTACTTCTCGAGGTCCTCGGCGCTCATGGCAGCTTCCCCTTCAGCCGTGCGATCCCACCATTGTGCGCCAGTCCCGTGAGCCCCTAGACGATTTCGGGGTCAAGGGTCACGGGCCCGGCGGGGGGACCTTCGTCGAGCAGCCTGCACAGCAGCTCGGCGAGTCTGGTCGGGTACACGGTCTCATGCGCCCGGGCAAGTTCCCGACACGTCCACCAGCGTGCTCCGGCGACACTGCGGCGCTCCAGTTCCGTGAGGCCCGTGGCCCCGGGCACCACCCTGGACGTGCCCCTCGTACGGGCCAGGTAGTACCACTCGTCCTGGTCCCAGCGGCGGCCCGCGAACGGGAAGGAGCACATCCGCCGCCACAGCACCGGGCCGAGTTCGACGTCGGTGATGCCGGTCTCCTCGGCGAGTTCCCTGAGAGCGGCCTCCTCACGACTCTCGTCGCCCTCCAGTCCGCCGCCGGGCGTGAACCACCAGTCGTCGGCCGGATCCTCCGGCTCATGGCCGTGCAGGAGCAGGATGCGGTCCTCGGGGTCGAGCAGAACCACCCGGGCCACCTTGCGCAGCCCGCCCCGGTACGAGTCCTCGTACCCGCCCGCAGCCTCAGCGGGCACCCACGGGCTCCGTCCGCGCACGGGCGCGGCGCCCGCCCGTCCGCTTGGCGATCGGGCCGTACGCGCCGCCGCCGAGGACGAGCACGGCGCCCGCGACGATCAGGGTGACGATGATCCGCAGCGGGCCCGGCTGGGAGAGCACACCCAGGGTCTCGAAGCCGGTGGGGCGTTCCAGCATGCCCTTCATGGGCCAGACGACGGCATCCACGCGAGCCGCCACGGCGGAGCGCGCGACGGTGCCCTGGGCGGCGTCACTGAGGTGGGCGGAGGAGTCCAGCGACCCCTGGCGCTCGTCACCGAGCAGGAACAGGCGGCCCTGGGGGACCTTCACGGTCGGGATGTTCTTGTCCTCTACGACGCTGCCCTTGAGATAGCCCTCGTCGATCTGCTTGCCGTTGACGGTCAGCTTGCCGTTCGTGCAGCAGGAGACCGTGTCACCGCCGACCGCGACCACGCGCTTGACCACGGAGGCGTTGGTCACCCAGGACTTGTCGTTGAAGACGACGACGTCGCCCCGGCGGATCTCACTGCCGTCGACACGTTGGGCCAGGACCCGGTCGCCGGCGTCGATCGTCGGCGTCATCGAGGTGGTCGGCACGGTGTACGGCCGGTACACCACCGCTCCCCAGCCGAATCCGCCGAGGAACAGCACAATGCCCAGTGCGACGGCCAGTCCGGACAGTCGCTGTCCGGTCCTGCTGCCCACCGGGCCCGTGCTCTTGCCACCGCTGCGCGGGGCCGTACGCGTAGTGCTCTCGCCACCCATGGGTCCGCACCCTACCCGGCAGTACCTGACCCGGTCAGCCCCTCATGGCCGACCGAGGTCACAGCTGCACCAGGGCTTCACCAAGGCACGGTCAGGCGGAGTGCTCGGAGCTCGCTTTGCGGGTCTCGGCCACCGCGATCTTCCTACGACGCCACAGGGCCACCGGCACCACCCCGGTCAGGGCGAGGGCGTTCGGGCCGGCCGTCAGGGCGGCGGACGCGGAGGACTGGTCGTTCAGTCCCGGCTGGTCGAAGGTGTCCGGGATCGGAAGGGTGTCCCAGCGGGTGATGGGCCAGGCGATGACGATGGCGCGTCCGACGACCTTGCTCACCGGAACCATGCCGTTGTGCTTGTCGCTCTGGTTGTAGCGCGAGTCCCGCGAGTTCTGACGGTGGTCGCCCATGACCCAGATGTAGCCCTTGGGGACCTTCACGGTGAACTGGCCGCCCTGGTCGTCGACGCTGCACGGGGTGTTGCCCGCGTACACGAACGACGCGTCGTCGAGCGCCTGGCCGTTGACCTTGAGCGGGCCGGACCCCTTGCAGGAGACGGTGTCGCCACCGACCCCGATGACGCGCTTGATGAGGTCCTTCTCCTCGGCGGACGGCATCAGGCCGATCCAGCTGAGGGCCTTCTGCAGCGGGTTCGGATTGGCCGTGGGCTCGCCCGCCAGCCAGTTGTCCGGGTCGTGGAAGACGACGACCTCGCCGCGCTCCGGTTTCGAGCCGAACCAGGGGGTGAGTTTGTCGACCAGGACCCGGTCGCCCTGCTGAAGGGTGTTCTGCATCGAGTCCGAAGGGATCGAGAACGCCTGCACCAGGAACGTCTTGATCAGCAGCGCCAGCACGAGCGCGATGCCGATCAGGATGGGCAGCTCCTTCAAGAAGGAGCGTTGCTTCTTGGACTTGGGGGGTGAACCGTCCGACCCCTTTTCCTCGGTCCGGTTCCGCTCGCCCGGCGCGGTGCCGTCGTCGGTCGCCCCGGAGTCACTCCCGGAGGTCACGGCGCTGTCCGCGGCCGGGACGGCTGCGGAAACCCCCTGGCCGGGCTGTCCGCGGTGCTCCTCGCCGTCGTGTCCGGATCGTGCGCCAACCGCCACATCCCCCACGCCAACTCCTTACTCTGTGCCGCTGCCTGCCCCAGACGCGGTGCAGGCCCACCACTCCCATAACGAGCGGGAGTTCCGCAGGGGTCGGGAGCTGGACCGTTCCGTTGAAATAGTCAGGAGCAACCCTATGCGACAGCTGGGGGGACGCGGTCGTCCCCGACACGGAGTTGGAGACGGAGGAGAAAGTTTTAGGTTCTTTCAAGGAAGTCCAGTGGCCGAACGGCCAGGCGATGACCATCGCCCGTCCCACGACGGAGTCCTCGGAGACCGTGCCGCCGTAGGGCGTGTTCTGATGCGCGCGGGAGTCCGCGGAGTTGCCCCGGTGATCGCCCATCACCCACAACCGTCCCTTGGGGACGGTGATGTCGAACGGCTGTGTGGAGGGGGCGTTTCCGGGATACAGATAGTCGCCCTCGGTCAGGGGAGCGCCGTTGACGGTCACCCGCCCCTGCGTGTCACAGCACTTGACGTGGTCGCCGCCGACGCCGATGACCCGCTTGATGAGGTCCTTCTCATTGTTGGACGGCAGCAGGCCGATGAAGGTGAGTCCTTCCTTGACCTGCTTGACGACGACGGGGTCGGTCTTCTTGGCCGTGGTCTGCTCGTCCGCGAGCCAGCCGCCCGGGTCCTTGAACACGACGACGTCCCCGCGCTTGGGCTTCGAGCCGAACCACGGGGTGAACTTGTCGACGAGGACACGGTCGCCGATCCGGATCGTCTGCTCCATGGAGCCGGACGGGATCACGAATGCCTGGACGAGGAACGTCTTCAGGACCAGGGCTATGAGGACCGCGACGCCGACGAGGAGGGGTATCTCCTTGACCGCGCTGCGCCTGCGCTTTCGTTTGACCTTGCGCTGCAGCTTCCGCCGCTCGGCGCGGGTGCGGCCGCCGCCCCCGGCTGCCGGGCCGGAGGCGCGACGGGAGCCGGTGGGCAGCAGCCCCTCGGTCGCGCCGCTCGCGGCACCGCGCGGTTTGCCACGGTTACCCATGCGCACCGTCCGCGGCGGGCACGCGCGCGTAGGCGCCCGGACGCTGCAGGCGGATCCAGTGGGCGGTGGGCCAGATGATCCAGTCGGCCCGTCCGATGACGTCCGATACGGGGATCATGCCGCCGCCGGGCGAGCCCAGGTGGTCGCGGGAGTCGCTGGAGTCGCTGCGGTGGTCGCCGAGGACGAAGAGGGTGCCGTCTGGTACGACGACGGTGAAGGGCACCGTGGAGGGGCTGTCACCGGGGTGGAGGAACGTCGACTCGTCGACCGACCGGCCGTTCACCTCGATCCTCCCCTCCTTGTCGCAGCAGACCACGTGGTCTCCCCCGACACCCACGACGCGTTTGATGTAGTCGGCGTTCCCGAAGTACCCGGTGCCGTCGAACACGACGACATCGCCGCGCCGCGGCTCGGCACCGAAACGGTACGCCAACTTATTTACGAGAACGCGGTCGCCGATCCTCAATCCGTTTTCCATGGATCCGCTGGGAATCTGGAATGGTTGGACCACGAAAGTGTTGAGGAGCAGCAAAAACACCAGGCAGACGAGGAGCGTCAGACTGATCCGCCCACCGGGCAGCCAGTCGGCGACCCGCGACACCAACGCGAAACGCGACCGTCCCTCGGGCCCCTCTGTGTCCGAGATCTCCTGGGAGACGTCCTCGGAATCGGAGGAACGGGAGGAGCGGTCGCGCTCCGTGTGCTGTGCTTCGGTGTCCATCGGGGCCAGATGCTATCCGGCCTCGATATGAACGCCTGCGCGAGCTCAGCTGTCGCGCTTCTCCTTGATCTTCGCGGCCTTACCGCGCAGCTCGCGCAGGTAGTACAGCTTGGCGCGACGCACGTCACCGCGGGTGACGAGCTCGATCTTCTCGACGATCGGGGTGTGCACCGGGAAGGTGCGCTCGACGCCGACGGAGAAGGAGACCTTGCGGACCGTGAAGGTCTCGCGGACACCGGCGCCCTGGCGGCGGATCACAACGCCCTTGAACTGCTGCACACGGGAGCGGTTGCCCTCGATGACGCGGACGTGGACGTTGACGGTGTCACCCGGGCGGAAGGCCGGGACGTCGCTGCGCAGCGACGCGCTGTCGACGGAGTCGAGCAGGTGAGACATTTCGTCTGCTTTCTTCGCCCATGCCACAGGTCATAGGCGGGAACTAGGTTTTCCAAGAGGATGCTGTCCGTGTCGGGGCGGGCGTCGTGTCCCCCTGTGGCAGGGGCGCACGCCGGACGACGCACAACAGCGGTCTATTCTTCCACGCCCTCGGTCCTGCGCCAAAATCGGCCGTACGGCTCCCCCTCCGGGTCCGGGGCCCAGCCCAGGATGGAGAGCATCTCGCGGTCCTTCTTGTCGAAGGCCTTGGGGTCGCAGCGCTCGATCAGGTCGGGCCGGTTGGCCGTCGTACGCCGCAGGGCCTCGTCGCGGCGCCAGCGGGCGATCTTGCCGTGGTGGCCGCTGAGCAGCACGTCCGGGATGCCGCGGCCGCGCCACTCGGGCGGCTTGGTGTAGACGGGGCCTTCCAGGAGGTTGGCCATGGCGCCGGGGGCGAAGGAGTCGTCGCGGTGGGACTCTGCGTTGCCGAGGACGCCGGGCAGCAGGCGGGCCACGGCCTCCGTGATCACCAGGACGGCCGCCTCGCCGCCGGCGAGGACGTAGTCGCCGATGGACACCTCGTGGACCGGCATCCGGGTGGCGTACTCGTCGATCACCCGGCGGTCGATGCCCTCGTAGCGCGCGGGCGTGAAGATCAGCCAGGGGCGCTCGGAGAGCTCCACGGCGAGTTCCTGGGTGAAGGGGCGGCCGCTGGGGGTGGGGACGATCAGCGCGGGCGCGTGCGAGCCGGTTTCGTAGCCGTCGGCGAGGGCGGAGTCCAGGGCCTCGCCCCAGGGGTCGGTCTTCATGACCATGCCGGGGCCGCCGCCGTAGGGGGTGTCGTCGACGGTGTTGTGGCGGTCGTAGGTCCAGTCCCGCAGATCGTGCACATGGACGTTCAGCTGTCCACGCGCGCGCGCCTTGCCGACGAGGGAGACGTTCAGCGGGTCGAGGTACTCGGGGAAGATCGTGACGACGTCGAGGCGCATTACGACTCGTCCCGGCTGGAGGCGATCTCCGCCTGGTCGTCGATCAGACCGGGCGGCGGAGCGATGACCGCCCGCTGCTCCTGGAGGTCGATCTCGGTGACGATCTCCTCGACGAAGGGGACCATCACCTCGCTCCCGTCGGGCCGCTCGACGATGAAGAGGTCCTGGGAGGGCAGGTGCGAGATCTCGGTGATCCGGCCGACCTCGACGCCGTCCACGGTGACCACGTCCAGGTCCATCAGCTGGTGGTCGTAGTACTCGTCCTCCTCCTCGGGCAGCTCCTCCGGGTCGACCTCGGCGATCAGGAGGACGTTGCGGAGGGCTTCGGCCGCGTTGCGGTCCTTGACGCCCTCGAAGCGCAGGAGGAGGCGGCCGCTGTGGACGCGGCCCGTCTCGATGGTGAGGGGTCCCGCGGAGGCGGGGTCCGTGCTGAGCACGGCTCCGGGGGCGAGCCTCAGTTCCGGCTCGTCGGTGCGTACCTCGACGGTGACGTCGCCCTTGATGCCATGGGCACGACCCACCCGTCCGACTACCAGCTGCACGTTTGCGAATCTCCTGTCATACGACTGCGGGCCGGGGACGGCCCAGTGGCCCTCCCCGGCCCGAGCCGGTGCTGTGTTTTTTGCGTGTTGCGTCAGCGGACGTGGTCCACGTCGACGAGGTCGACGCGGACACCACGGCCGCCGATGGCGCCCACGACGGTACGCAGAGCGCGCGCGGTGCGGCCGTTGCGGCCGATCACCTTTCCGAGGTCGTCGGGGTGGACCCGGACCTCGAGCACGCGGCCGCGGCGCAGGTTGCGCGAGGCGACCTGCACATCGTCAGGGTTGTCGACGATGCCCTTCACGAGGTGCTCGAGAGCCTCCTCGAGCATGCTCAGGCCTCGGTTGACGCAGACGCAGAGGACTCAGCAGCAGCCTCGTCCTTCTTCTCAGCCTTCTTCTTCTGGGTGATGGCCTCACCCTTGCCCTCGTCGTCGCCACCGAGGGCGTCGAACACCGGGCGGGCAGCCTTCGGCTCGGCCACGAGCAGCGGAGCCGGGGCCGGCAGGCCCTTGAACTTCTGCCAGTCGCCGGTCAGCTTCAGGATGGCGAGAACGGGCTCGGTCGGCTGCGCGCCGACACCCAGCCAGTACTGCGCGCGCTCCGAGTCGACCTCGATGCGCGAGGGGTTCTGCACCGGGTGGTACAGACCGATCTCCTCGATCGCACGGCCGTCACGACGGGTGCGGGAGTCGGCGACGACGATGCGGTAGTGAGGCGAACGGATCTTGCCCAGACGCTTCAGCTTGATCTTGACTGCCACGGGAGTGGGTTCTCCTGGATTTGACGTGGTTGGGCACGGCGAGATTGCCGCGTGGGGTTGCGGTACCCGAGTGCCCGATGGACGCGTCAGCCGGAGGCGAGAGGGTTCCTGTGCGGCTGTCGAGTACAGCTAGCCATTGTGCCACACCCTGCGGGTCGCCTCGGCCGGGGGGATGGTGACGGTGCCTGGGCATGGCTGAGGGGCACCCGGCGCTGCAGGTGCCCTTGGGGTGGGTCGCGCGGCCCGGCGCCACGGGGTGCCGCCTGCGCCCACCCGTGCCGCCCCAAGCGGCACGACTGCCCGCAGGCTCGGCGGGTTACGGCGGCACTCCCGGCGCCTTGCGTTCCGACCGGCAGCCACGAGATGCCGGTGTCGAACGCCGCGCGACTACGCCGCCCCCACGACCTCCGGGATCCGGAACGGCTTGCCGCAGCCGCCGCAGACGATCGGCGCCTGGGCCAGCACCGACGGGACGACCCGTACGTTACGACCGCAGTCGCACACCGCCTTCACTCGCACCCCGCCCCCGGACGAGCCGTGCCGGGCCGCCGGGCCGCGGAAGCTCTTCGGGGTGTCGGCGGAGGTGGCTGCCGTGTGGGCCTTGAGGGCGCGCTGCAGCCGCTCGATGGTCGGGCGGTAGCGGCGCTTGGCCTCGGGGTTGAGCGTGACCAGTGAGAAGCCGCTGCTGGGGTGCGGTTCCTCGGGGTGGTCCAGGCCCAGCTCCTCGGCGATCGCGAGGAATCTGCGGTTGTGGTACCGGCCGGCGCGGGACGTGTCGCGTACGCCGCGCGCGGCGGCGATGCCGTGGACTGCCTCATGGAGCAGTCGCTCGAAGGAGAGCTCGTGACCGCACGCGGACGACGACTCTCCGATCAGGGACTCTGGCGCGGCAAGGTCCGGCAGCTCGGGGTGGTACCGCTGAATGTCGGCCCACGCCTCTGCCAGCTCTGCGGCGAGAACAGGTGGTGTCTGTGTCGTGCTCACGTAATGACAACGAGCGGGGCCTCGAATGTGTTCCTATTCCGGGCCATCCCAAATAATTTGCACGTACCCGTCAGTTGCCGCTGATGCGTCCCGACGAGGGCGGGTGCGCTGATCTGCGCAGAAACCTCACAGCTCGTCCCAAGCCGGTACGTAGCCCGCTCTACGACCCGGCGCGTAGACGACGTCCACGCGCCGGTGCGGGGGTGACCCGCAGATGCGCAAGAGGCGTTTCGGTCGCTCTCGCGGCGGAACGGCCCTGTATCAGTAAGCGCGCGCGACGACCGCGACGTTACCGGGCGCGTCGTCGGCCTCGGGCACCGACCCGTCGGCAGCGACCAGACACCGTACGGTCACCGCGTGCTCGGCCAGTGAGGCCTCGCCTTCTTCGCCGAGGTCCGCCCAGGGGATGCGCGCCCAGCCGCCGACGCCGACCGCCTCGACGGCTTCCTCGATCGTCGACACGTCGGCCGTACGGGACTCGCGGCGCTCGCGGGACTGGGCGAGCAGGAGCGCCTGGTCCTCCTCGAGGATCGCGGGCAGAAGCCGTACGAGGGAGTCGACCGGCATCGGCTCCTTGCCTCCGGGGATGCGGCGGGCCACCATCGCCGTGCCGTTCTCCAGGTCACGGGGCCCTACCTCGATGCGTACGGGCACGCCCTTCAGCTCCCAGTCGACGGCGCGGCGCCCGAAGGGGGTGTCGGTGCGGTCGTCGACGTGGACGCGGAGGCCCGCCGCCCGCAGCCGGTCACCGATCTCACGGACCTTGGCCAAAACCGCCTCCTCGCCCTTGATCGCGAGGACGACGACCTGGATCTGCGCCAGCCGCGGCGGGACCCTCAGGCCGTTGTCATCTCCGTGAGTCATCACCAGAGCGCCGATCATGCGTGTGGTGGAGCCCCAGGAGGCCTGCCAGACGAGTTCCTGCCGGCCTTCCCTGGACAGGTACCGGGTGTTGAAGGCCTTGGCGAAGTTCTGGCCCAGCTCGTGGCTGGTGACCATCTGGAGGGCCTTGCCGTCGCCCATCATGCTTTCGAGCGTGAGGGTGTTGACGGCGCCGGCGAAGCGCTCCTTGGCCGTCTTGCGGCCGGAGACGAAGTCCGTCGCCAGGACCTCGGTCAGGAAGTTCCCGTAGACGTGCTGCTGGATGTGCGCGGCGAAGTCGCGCGCCTCCTCGTACGTGGCGTGCGCGGTGTGGCCCTCCTGCCACAGGAACTCGGTCGTACGGAGGAAGAGACGGGGCCGCAGTTCCCAACGGACCACGTTCGCCCACTGGTTGATCTGCAGGGGCAGGTCGCGGTAGCTCTGCACCCACTTCGAGAAGTAGTCGTTGATGATCATCTCGGAGGTGGGGCGGACGACCGCGGGCTCTTCGAGTTCCTTGCCGCCGCCATGGGTGACCACGGCCAGTTCGGGCGCGAAGCCCTCGACGTGGTCGGCCTCCCTGGCGAAGTACGACTGCGGGATCAGCAGCGGGAAGTACGCGTTCTGCGTGCCCGTCTCCTTGATCCGGGCGTCCATCTCGGCCTGCATCCGCTCCCACAGCCCGTACCCGTACGGTCGGATCACCATGGTGCCGCGCACCGGCCCGTTGTCGGCCAGTTCGGCCTTGGTGATCAGATCCTGGTACCAGCGCGGAAAGTCGTCCGCGCGCGGGGTGAGAACGGGAGCCTTTGCCATGGACGCGATGGTAGGGGCCCACGTTGCCGGGACGTGAATTCTTTTCGCCCGCATATGCAACCCACAAGCCGGGCCCCATTACCCCTGGACGAGCGGTCGAGTGCGGAGTTATCTGGCATACGGGGGGGAGTGCGAGCGCACGTCACGGGGGCCACGGAATCGGGTACAGGGGCAACTCTCGGCGGATTGGGGCGCTTTACATGACACCTACGCTCGTGCGGCAGCAGCCGTCCCCTACGGGCCAGGCGCCCCGTGTGGACCTGTGTGCACGCGCGCGTGACTGGTCCGAGATCCAGGAGCGGATGCTGGTCCCGCTCTACGAGGCCGTCTACGAGCGACTGGAGGTGGGCCCCGGCACACGGTTGTTGGGCCTCGGCTGCGGCAGCGGGCTGGCCCTTTTGATGGCGGCCTCCAGAGGCGCGGCGGTCACCGGTGTCGACCACTCCTCCCCCGAACGACTGGCTCTCGCGCGGGAGCGGCTGCTCCCGGACGGGTGGGGCACGCGCGCGCGTGCAGGCACCCGGATCGTCGACGGCTCGCCCAAAGACGTCGTGGCCGCGGGCGACGCGGAGACGCCCGCGTTCACCCTCGTGACGGCCTTCGAGCCGATCGGGTGTCTGGCGGGCGACTCGGAGGGGCTCGGCGGGCTGCTGCAGGCAGCGACACCGCTCGCCGGGCACGGGGCGCCCGTGGTGCTCGCCGGCTGGGGTCCGCCGGAACGTTGCACCACGTCGTCCGTGCTGCGGGTGGCCACCAGGCTGGCGGATCCGCTGCGCAGCACGGGTAGTTGGCGCCCCGCCCTTCGCGACGACCTGGAGGAGGTCGCGCAGCGGGCGGGTCTGAAGCCCGACGGCTCCGGGCGGGTCGCCTGCCCGTTCGGATACGCGGGCGTGGACAGCGCGGTACGGGGTCTGCTGTCGACGGGCCTGTTCGACGCGGCGATCTCGGCGAACGACCAGGCGCAGGTGGACAAGGAGCTGGCGGAGGCCCTGCACCCGTATCAGCGCCGCGACGGGACGGTGTGGATGCCGAACGTGTTCCGCTACCTGATCGCCCGTACCCCTTAGACCCCGGACGCGTCAGGCGCCTCCGCCTTTTCCAGCCGTGTGATCCCCGCGATCCGGTAGGCGTCCGCCTCCTCCAGGGTCTCCCGCTCCAGCAGGGCCCGGGCGAGGGCGTCCAACTGCCCGCGGTGGTCGGTCAGCTTGCGGCACGCCTCCTCGTAGCACTCGTCGACGATCCGGCGCATCTCGCCGTCGATCACGTCGAGGGTCTGCGGGGCGGCGGCCAGGCCGTAGGCCTGCCGGGCGTCGTCGGGCAGGGCGGACAGGCGGCCGACGCGCTCGCTCATGCCCCAGCGGGCGACCATGCCGCGGGCGATGCCGGTGACCTGCTCCAGGTCGTTCTCCGCGCCGGTGGTGACGACCCCGTAGACGACCTGCTCCGCCGCCATGCCGCCGAGTGCGCCGATGATCCGGCCGCGCAGGTACTCCTCGGTGTACGCGTACTTGTCGGACTCCGGCGTGGAGAGCGTGACGCCGAGGGCCCGGCCGCGCGGCACGATGGTGATCTTGCGGACGGGGTCGGCGCCGGGCTGGAGCATGCCGAGCAGGGCGTGGCCGCTCTCGTGGTAGGCGGTGCGGCGGCGCTCCTCCTCGGGCATCACCAGGGGCCGTTCGGCGCCCAGTTGGACCTTCTCCAGGGCCTCGGAGAGGTCGGCCCGGGTCACCCGCTCCTGCTTGCGCTTGACGGCGAGCAGGGCCGCCTCGTTGGCGAGGTTGGCCAGTTCGGCGCCGGTCATGCCCGGGGTCGTACGGGCGACCTGGCCGAGATCGACGTCCTTCGCAAGGGGGATCTCGCGGGTGTGGATCTGCAGGATGGCCTCGCGGCCGCGGCGGTCCGGGGGCGAGACCATGACCACCCGGTCGAAGCGGCCGGGGCGGGTGAGCGCCGGGTCCAGGACGTCGGCGCGGTTGGTGGCGGCGATGACGATGACGCCCTCGGAACCGGAGAAGCCGTCCATCTCGGTGAGGATCTGGTTCAGCGTCTGTTCGCGTTCGTCGTGGCCGCCCATGCCGGAGCCGCCGCCGCGGGCCCGCCCGATGGTGTCGATCTCGTCGATGAAGATGATCGACGGTGCCACCTTGCGGGCCTCCGCGAAGAGTTCACGCACACGTGAGGCGCCGACGCCTACGATCATCTCGATGAACTCGGAGGCCGACGCCGAGAAGAACGGCACGCCCGCCTCACCGGCGACGGCACGCGCCAGGAGGGTCTTTCCGGTGCCGGGCGGGCCCGCGAGCAGCACGCCCCGCGGCATCTTCGCGCCCATCCTGCGGTAGGCGTCCGGGTTCTTCAGGAAGTCGACGACATCGTTGAGTTCGCCCTCGACCTCGTCGATGCCCGCCACGTCCTCGAAGGTCGTGCGCTGGGCCCCCGGCTGCAGTTCGACGGGCTTGGGCGGCGCCTTGCGGCCGAGCATCCCGCCCGCGCCGCCGAGCCCCGCGTTCGTCCGCCGCGCGACGAAGACCCACACCGCGATCAGCAGCAGCATCGGGGCCAGCGAGATCAGCAGATTGGCCAGAAAGCTACGGTGTTGGACGACCGGCGCCGCGGTGACCGTGACGTTGTGCTTGGTCAGGTCGTCCCAGATCTTGTCGCTCGCGAACGTCGGCCGCTCGGTGCTGAACTTGGTGTACTTGCCGCCTCCGTCGGGGTTGCTCTGCTTCTGCTTGAGCTGGCCCTGGATCGCGTTGCCCTTGGCGTAGATCTTCTTGACGTTGCCCGCGTCGACCTGCTTGCTGAACTCGGTGTACGAAATCGTCGGCTCACTGCCCTCGTTGAAGAACGACAGGATCAGATTCGCGATCAGATACACGACCAGCGCGGTCAGGATCAGGCTCCACCAACCGCCGCGCATCTTCCGCCCGCCCGGCTCCTCGGGAGTGCCCTCGGTACGCCAGGGCTGGTCGGGCGACTTGCGCGGCGGGGCGGGGTTGGTCATAAGCGGACGTTACGACAACACCCCGCCCCTGGCACGCGCACCGGGTGAACTCAGCCCATGAACTTCTTGAACTCGTCCGGGAGCTCGAAGTCCTGCGGCGCCTGCTGACCGGGCACGCCGAAGGCGCCTCCGCCCTGAGCGGCGGCGGCCCGGCGGGCGGCCTCCTCCTGCTCCTGCTGCTTGCGCTTCATCGGGTTGCCGGAGCGCTGCTTGCCCTTGGCCTTCTTCGGCTGCTTCTTGCTGCGGCCGGGGCCACCACCCATGCCCGGCATCCCGGGCATACCCGGCATGCCGCCGCCCTGGGCCATGCGGGACATCATCTTGCGGGCCTCGAAGAAGCGCTCGACCAGGTTCTTCACGGCGCTGACCTCGACGCCTGAACCCTTGGCGATACGGGCGCGGCGGGAGCCGTTGATGATCGTGGCATCGGCGCGCTCGGCCGGGGTCATCGACTTGATGATCGCGGCCGTGCGGTCGACGTCCCGCTCGTCGATGTTGTTGATCTGCTCCTTGATCTGGCCCATGCCGGGCATCATGCCGAGCAGCTTGGAGATGCTGCCCATCTTCCTGACCTGCTCCATCTGGGCCAGGAAGTCGTCCAGGGTGAAGTCCTGGCCCTTCTTGGAGGCGAGCTTGGAGGCCATTTTGGCGGCCTCTTCCTCGCTGAACTCCTTCTGTGCCTTCTCGAACAGGGTGGCGAGGTCACCCATGTCAAGGATGCGGCCGGCCATCCGGTCGGGGTGGAAGACGTCGAAGTCGTCCAGCTTCTCGCCGTTGGAGGCGAACATGATCGGCTTGCCGGTGACCGAGGCGATCGACAGGGCCGCACCACCACGGGCGTCACCGTCGAGCTTGGAGAGGACCACGCCGTCGAAGCCGACGCCGTCGCGGAAGGCCTCCGCCGTGTTGACGGCGTCCTGACCGATCATCGCGTCGACGACGAAGAGGATCTCGTCCGGCGAGACCGCGTCCCGGATGTCCGCAGCCTGCTGCATCATCTCCTGGTCGATGCCCAGGCGACCGGCGGTGTCCACGATGACGATGTCGTGGACCTTGGTCTTCGCGTGCTGGATGGAGTCCTTGGCGACCTGGACCGGGTCGCCCACGCCGTTGCCCGGCTCCGGGGCGAAGACGGCCACGCCGGCCCGCTCTGCGACGACGCTCAGCTGGGTGACCGCGTTCGGGCGCTGGAGGTCGGCGGCGACCAGGAGCGGCGAGTGGCCCTCTTCCTTGAGGTGCTTGGCGAGCTTGCCCGCGAGGGTGGTCTTACCGGCACCCTGGAGACCCGCGAGCATGATCACGGTCGGCGGCTGCTTGGCGAACCGCAGACGGCGGGTCTGGCCGCCCAGGACGGTGACCAGCTCGTCGTTGACGATGTCCAGCACCCGCTGGGCGGGGTACCGCGTGTCGGAGACCTCGGGGCCGAGGGCGCGCTCCTTGACGTTCTTGATGAACGCGCGGACGACGGGCAGGGCCACGTCCGCTTCGAGCAGCGCGATACGGATCTCGCGCGCGGTGGCGTCGATGTCCGCCTCGCTCAGACGCCCCTTGCCGCGCAGATTCTTGAAGGTCGCTGAGAGGCGATCGGAGAGAGTGTCGAACACGGCGGCGTCGGTCCTCGGAGTCGGGGGCAGTGTGAGCGTCTTCCAGGATATCGGGCCGCGCAAGACAATCGTCCCCGCCCGCTCCTGGATCGCGTTCACCCACGCAAGGTCTCCTCCAGCTTCCGCGCCACCGCCGACGCCTCGTCGCCCGGCAGGGGCGCGCCCTCGGGCCCGGTCACGTAGAAGGCGTCCACGGCGTTCGCGCCCAGCGTGGAGACGTGCGCGCTGCGCATCCGTACGCTCGCGTCCTCCAGAGCCCGCCCGATCCGGAACAGCAGACCCGGGGCGTCCTGCGCCCGCACCTCGATCACCGTGGCCAGCCGGGACGCGGCCGAGGCAACCGTCACCCGCGCCGGCGGCGCCACGACACCCCGGCGGCGCGGATACGCGGCGTCCCGCTCGGCGAGACGCCCGGCGATGTCCAGGGACCCGTCCAGGGCCCGTACGAGATCCGCGCGCAGCCGGGCCGCCTGGGGCAGTGAGCCGTACTCGGCGGCGACTCGCCAGTTCAGCAGCAGGACCGAGCCCTCGACGCCGTCCGGCAGGTCCAGGGTGCGCAGCTCGGCGGTGCGCACGGTCAGCCGGTGCATGGCGAGGACGCCGGCCACCGCGGGCAGCACTCCCGCCTGGTCCGGTACGGCGATGAGCAGTTCGACGCCGAGCGGCTCCGGGTCGCCGGAGGGCTGTTCCTCCGTCGGCGGCTCGGTCTGGGCGCGCAGGGACAGCACCGGGCTGCCGGTGGCGACCGCCTCGATGGCGAGCCGCTCCTGCTCGGCGGTGGGCGCGGCCGCCTCGGGCTCGTCGAGGACATCCCCGGCGAGCACGGCGGCGACCCGCTTGACCAGGTCGGCGACGAGCGAGCCGCGCCAGGACGACCAGGCGGCCGGCCCGGTGGCCAGGGCGTCCGCCTCGGTCAGCGCGTGCAGCAGCTCCAGGGTGTGCTGCGAGCCGACCGCCTCAGCGACCGAGCGAACCGTGGCCGGATCCTCCAGGTCGCGGCGGGTGGCCGTGTCGACCAGCAGCAGATGGTGGCGTACGAGGGTGGAGAGCACGGCCACGTCGTCGCGGTCGAAGCCGATACGGGCGGCCACGTCCTTGGCGATGATCTCGCCGGCCACCGAGTGGTCGCCGGGCCAGCCCTTGCCGATGTCGTGCAGCAACGCGGCGACCAGGAGCAGGTCCGGGCGGTGCACCCGGCGGGTGAACTCGGAGGCGCGTACGGCCGTCTCGATCAGGTGCCGGTCGACGGTCCAGATGTGCACGGCGTTGCGCTGCGGGCGGCAGCGCACCCGCTCCCAGTCCGGAAGCAGCCGCGTGATCAGGCCTTCCGCCTCCAGCGCCTCCCAGACGTCGATGGTGGGGTGTCCGGAGCCCAGCAGGGTGACCAGCTGTTCGCGGGCCTCGGCGGGCCAGGGCGTGGGCAGGGGGCGCACGGTCGCCGCCAGGCGCCGTACGGCGTGCAGGGAGAGCGGGAGGCCGGCCTGTGCGGCGGCGGCCGCGGCGCGCAGCGGGAGGACGGGGTCGCGTTCGGGGCGCGCGGCGCGGGCGAGCACCACCTCACCGTCCTGCTCGACCACGCCCTCGGCCAGCGGGGAGCGTTCGGGGACGGGCTTTCCGCCGCCGAGCATGGCGCGCAGTCGCGGCCGCACGGCGCGCGACCGCAGCACGCGTGCCACTTCGCGCCAGGTGACGTCACTGGCGTACGAGATGACGCGTGCGGCCTCGTACACCTGGCGCAGCAGCGTGTCGGCGTCCAGCAGTCCGAGTTCGGCGGCGACCTGGTCCTGCTCCTGGAGCGCGAGCCGGTCGGTCGCGCGCCCGGTCGTCAGATGCAGGGCGTCGCGTACGTCGAGCAGTCGGCGCCGCGCGTCGTCGAGGCCCTCGCGCGGGGCGTCGGCCAGCCAGGAGGCGGCGACCGCACGCAGGGTGGTGGCGTCGCGCAGACCGCCGCGGGCCTCCTTCAGGTCCGGCTCCAGCAGGTACTGAAGCTCGCCCTGGCGTTCCGCGCGCTCGGCGCACAGCTCCTGGAGTTCGGGGAGACGTTTCGGCGCCTGGTTGCGCCAGTCGGCGAGCACGGCCGTCCGCAGACCGGCCGTCAGACCCAGGTCGCCGGCGATGTGGCGGGCGTCGAGCAGGCCGAGCTGGACCTTCAGGTCCTCCCCGGCCGTCTTGCGGGCTTCGGCAGGAGTGCGGACCGAGTGGTCGAGAGCCAGGCCGAGGTCCCAGACGGGGTACCAGATGCGGTCGGCCAGGGTGGCGACCGCCTTGGGGTCGCTCCCGTCATGGAGGAGGAGCAGGTCCAGGTCGCTGCGTGGGGAGAGCTCACCGCGGCCGTAGCCGCCGACGGCGACCAGGGAGACCCCGCGCAGTCCCTCGGCGCCCGCGGCGAACAGTCCCGTCAGCCAGTCGTCCGTCAGCTCGGACAGGGCTGTACGGCGCGGCGGCCCGGACTGCGCCCCCTCGGTGAGGAGGTGCAGCCGGGCCGCCGCGTAGCCGCTGGGTCCCGAGTCTTCCGCTTCCTTGTGCACGTCCGTGCTCGACACCCAGTAGCTCCTGTCGTTCTTCTTCTCTTAGAGCGCGTCCGGACCGCGCTCGCCGGTCCGGACCCGTACGGCCGTCTCGACCGGGAGGGACCAGACCTTGCCGTCACCGATCTTGCCGGTGCGGGCCGCCTTGACGATGACGTCGATCAGCTGCTCGGCGTCGTCGTCCTCGGCCAGTACCTCGATACGGATCTTGGGAACCAGGTCGACCGTGTACTCGGCACCGCGGTAGACCTCGGTGTGGCCCCGCTGACGACCGTAACCGCTCGCCTCGGTGACCGTCAGACCGTGGACGCCGAAGGCCTGCAGGGCCTCCTTGATCTCGTCGAGCCGGTGGGGCTTCACGACGGCGGTGATGAGCTTCATGCGTCCACCTTCTTGCTCTCCGTGGCGGCCAGGACCGAAGCGGCGGATCCGGCGATGCCGCCACCCGCGCCGCTGAAGTCGTATGCGGTCTCGGCGTGCTCGGCCTGGTCGATACCGGAGATCTCCTCGTCCTCGGTGACCCGCATCCCGATGGTCTTGTCGAGGAGGAAGGCGAGGACCGCGGAGGCGATCAGGGAGTAGGCGAGGACCGCGCCGACACCGGCGCACTGCTTCCACAGCTGGGTGAAGGAGTGGTCGCCGTAGAAGACGCCCGTCGCGGTGGACTGACCCTTGCCGGTGGCGAAGAAGCCGATGAGCAGGGAGCCGATGATGCCGCCGACCATGTGGACGCCGACGACGTCGAGGGAGTCGTCGTAGCCGAACTTGTACTTCAGGCCCACGGCCGCGGCGCAGGCGGCACCGGCGATGGCGCCGACGGCGATCGCGCCGAGCGGGGAGACCGCACCACCGGACGGGGTGATCGCGACCAGACCGGCGACCGCGCCTGAGGCGGCGCCCAGGGTCGTGAACGCACCGTGGCGGATCTTCTCGTAGGCGAGCCAGGCCAGCATGGCGGCGGCGGTGGCGACCTGCGTGTTGACGAACATCAGCGCGCCGACGCCGTCGTCGTTGCCGAGCCAGGAGCCGGCGTTGAAGCCGAACCAGCCGAACCACAGCAGACCGGCGCCGAGCATGACCAGCGGGAGGCTGTGCGGGCGCATCGGGTCCTTCTTGAAGCCGACACGCTTGCCGATGACGAGGATGACGCCGAGAGCGCCCGCACCGGCGTTGATGTGGACCGCGGTACCACCGGCGAAGTCGATCACACCGAGCTTGAACGCCCAGCCGTCGGCGCCCCACACCCAGTGGGCGACCGGGACGTAGACGATCGTGAGCCACAGGGCGACGAACAGCGCCCAGGCCGAGAACTTGACGCGGTCCGCGAGGGCGCCGCTTATCAGGGCCGGAGTGATGATGGCGAACATCATCTGGAAGACCATGAAGACGAAGATCGGGATGGTGTAGCCGGGCCACAGCTCCGTCAGACCGATCTTGTGGAGACCGAACCAGTCGGTGTCCCAGCCGATGAGGCTGTTGTTCGTACCGAAGGCGAGGGAGAAGCCGTAGAGCACCCACAGAATCGTGACGATGCCGATGCTGATGAAGCTCATCATCAGCATGTTGAGAGTGCTCTTGACGCGGACCATGCCTCCGTAGAAGAAGGCGAGGCCCGGCGTCATGATCAGCACCAGGGCGGAAGCAATGAGCATGAAGCCTGTGTTCGCGGAGGACAGCTTGGGTGCCTCCGCGGCAAGCGTGATGGCTGGTGCCATCGGCGTCTCCTCGTCGTTGGTACGGCCCCGTGCGGGCGAAGCCTGAAGCGGTCATGAGGGGTGGGCCGGTTATGCGCCATGAGATTGACGCAGCGCGGTTTCGTTGGAAGCCCCTCGTTGTTTCGCCGCCGTGACGAAGGCACCCTGCGTGTTACGCCTCGATGAACTGGCGGATGTCGGCTGCGTTCATCGTTATCGTGGCGCAACCTTCACCGAAGGAAAAAAACCGGCCACGGGCGGCCTTCCGATGACCTGGCATGGGGGGAGCCGAGTCGGGCAGTTCGGGAGGGCCGGCCGGGGCCGGGACCAAGGGTTTTCAGACCGCCTCGGCGGTCTCCGGTAGTTCGACAGCAAGCTTCTCGGTGAGGTCCACGACCTCGGCAAGATCCCCGAAATCGCGGACGGCCGTGTCGACAGTCTTTCGAATACGAGTGTTCACGCGCTCGGAGCGGACTTTCTTGGCGATGTGCATGGCCTGCTCGGCCAGCACCGCGCTGCGCTCGGGCTCACGCTGCAACAGGTGCACCGTGGCCATGCCGATCAGGTTCAGTGCATACGAGCGCTGGTGCTCGGTGTCCCGGGAGAACAGCTCGACGGCCTGCCGCATCACGGGCTCGGCCAGGGACGCGTACGTGGGGCTGCGGCCCGCGACATAGGCGAGATCGCGGTAGGAGTGGGAGTTCTCGCCGTGCAGCTCGGCCTCGGAGAAGAAGCGGATCCAGTCGGGGTCCGGCTCGTCCCACTCGTCCGCGTCCGCGAAGGTGTCCTCGGCCATCCGGACCGCCCGCTTGCACTTGCCGGGCTGCCCCATGTTGGCGTAGGCGCGGGCCTCCATCGCATACAGCATCGACTGGGTGCGGGGGCTCGCGCAGTCCCGGCTGCCGTACTGCGCGAGGTGGATCAGTTCCAGCGCGTCGTCCGGTCGGCCGAGGTGGATCATCTGGCGGCTCATGCTGGAGAGGATGTACGAGCCGAGCGGCTTGTCGCCCGCCTCCTTGGCGGCGTGCAGGGCGAGGACGAAGTACTTCTGGGCGGTCGGCTGGAGCCCGACGTCGTACGACATCCAGCCGGCCAGCTCCGCCAGCTCCCCGGCGACCTTGAACAGCTTCCTGGTGGTGGCCTCGGGCTGGGGCTCCTGGAGAAGGTCCGTCACCTCGTGCAGCTGGCCGACGACCGCCTTGCGGCGCAGGCCGCCGCCGCACTGGGCGTCCCACTGGCGGAACATCACCGTCGTGGACTCCAGGAGGTCCAGCTCGGGCTTGGAGAGCCTGCCGGGCCGGCGGGACGCGACCGGCGGTTCCGGCTCCGACCGCGGGGCCTGGGGCGAGGGCACCAGCCAGCGCTGCATGGGCTCGACGAGGGACGGGCCCGCGGACAGGGCCAGCGAGGTCCCGAGGAAGCCGCGCCGCGCCAGCATCAGGTCGCTGCGCGAGAACTCGCTGAGCAAAGCCACCGTCTGCGGGCCCGTCCACGGCAGGTCGACGCCGGACACGGAGGGTGACTGACGGGCCGCGCGCAGGCCGATGTCCTCGACGGAGACCACACAGCCGAAGCGCTCGGAGAACAGCTCGGACAGGATCCTGGGGATCGGCTCGCGGGGGTTCTCGCCGTCCAGCCAGCGGCGCACCCGGGAGGTGTCCGTGGAGATGTGGTTGGCGCCCAACTGGCGTGCTCTGCGGTTGACTTGACGGGCGAGTTCGCCCTTCGACCAGCCGCTGCGCACGAACCAGGACGTGAGCAGCTCGTTGGGGCGCTTGTCCGTGCTGGTCGCGGTCGTCCCGCTTCCGCCGTTGCCGCTCACTGGAACGCCCCCATCCCTGAGACCACTTGTCGCCGAGTGCGCCAAGCCCTATCAGAATGCCGGTAAATACAGCCGCCCGTCCTCCGGTTCCACCCTTCGAACGGGATACCTACTTGCCTCCGGCATACCCACGAGTGCATGTGCCCCCAGGACTCGTGCACTTACAGTAATCCTACGATCACTCGTCCAGCCATGGCGATCCCGGAAACGCCACCATTCGCCACCCCTTCGAATGAACTCAGTGTCGCCTCGGCGCGATTCACTTGACATAGACCAACCCGGAGTAGGCGGAGCGAAGCACTCAGGGGCGTGCGCCGCCGAGTTCACCACCCGGGGCACTTCGAGCGCCGCCCGGACCACGCGGGGCCGACTCATCCCGGAACACAGGGTCACGTTCCGCATCCGCGTCGTAACCACCGACGCGTCGGACCCGTTGGAGGGGGCATGGGCTTCACGATCGGCGGTATCCGGGAGATCCGCTCCGGCTCGCGTCGGCGCGGCCGCTCCTCGGAGTGCACCGCCGTGGCCGAGTTCACCGGGCTCTGGGGCTGGGACGTGGTCCCGGGGGCCCGGGCCGCGGGAGGCGACTGTTCCTGCGGCCGGGCGGACTGCAGCGCACCGGGGGCGCATCCCCTGGAGTTCGCGCCCCAGGTCCAGGCCGGCGCCACGCTCGACGAAGTGACCAAGGCGTGGGGAGAGTTCCCCGGAGCGTCGGTCATGCTCGCGGTCGGCCGGGCGTTCGACGTCATCGAAGTGGCCGAGCCCGCAGGCCACCGCGCCCTGGTCCGCCTGGAGCGCATGGGCCTCCCGGTCGGCCCGGTCACCGCGACCCCCGAGGGCCGCGCCCAGTTCTTCGTCGCCCCCGGAGCCGCCGCCGAACTCCCCGAGCTGCTCTACCGCATGGGCTGGGACGACCCGACCTCGCTCGACCTGCGCGGCCTGGGCCCCGGCTCCTACATCACGGCCCCGCCTTCCGACCGGGGCGGCCTGGGCCCGGTGCGCTGGCTGCGGCGGCCCGCCCTGGACTCGGCCACGAAACCGCCGGCGGCACGGCTGCTGCTGGGGACGCTGGCTTATGCGGCGCATCGGTCGCGGGCGTAGGCCCCGGAGCGCCCCCAGACGTACAGAGCGAAGCGCCCGCTTCCCAACTGCACCTTGGGAAACGGGCGCTTCTTTGAGCACATGCCAATGTTGGTAGGTGGGGTCACTCCCCGATAAGGGCGTCAACGAACGCCTCCGGCTCGAACGGCGCCAGATCGTCGGCGCCCTCGCCGAGACCCACCAGCTTGACCGGCACGCCCAGCTCTCGCTGGACCGCGATCACGATGCCGCCCTTCGCCGTACCGTCGAGCTTGGTGAGCACGATGCCGGTGACGTCGACGACCTCGGCGAACACTCGGGCCTGCACCAGGCCGTTCTGCCCGGTCGTCGCGTCGAGGACGAGCAGGATCTCGTCCAGCGGGGCGTGCTTCT
This sequence comes from Streptomyces sp. NPDC051172, assembly GCF_040682555.1. Classification (NCBI taxonomy): domain Bacteria; kingdom Bacillati; phylum Actinomycetota; class Actinomycetes; order Kitasatosporales; family Streptomycetaceae; genus Streptomyces; species Streptomyces sp. NPDC051172. The sequence goes on along the minus strand of NZ_JBFBBE010000005.1, from coordinate 61,153 downwards.
CGACGACGCGCTTGACCTTGCCGAGCTCGTCCATGAGCCCGGTCTTGGTGTGCAGGCGCCCGGCGGTGTCGATGAGGACGACGTCGGAGCCCAGCTGCTTGCCCTCCTTCACCGCGTCGAAGGCGACGGAGGCGGGGTCGCCGCCCTCCGGCCCGCGCACGGTATGGGCGCCGACCCGCTCGCCCCAGGTCTGCAACTGGTCCGCGGCGGCGGCACGGAAGGTGTCGGCGGCGCCGAGGACGACACTGCGGCCGTCGGCGACCAGGACGCGGGCGAGCTTGCCGGTGGTGGTGGTCTTGCCGGTGCCGTTGACACCGACGACCATGACGATGCCGGGCTTGCTGGTCTCGGGCTCGGTCTTGACCGTACGGTCGAAGTCGGTGCCGACCAGCTTGAGGAGCTCCTCGCGCAGCAGGCCGCGCAGCTCGGCGGGGGTGCGGGTGCCGAGCACCTGCACCCGCGCGCGCAGGCCCTCGACCAGCTCCTGGGTGGGGGCCACGCCGACATCGGCGGTGAGCAGCGTGTCCTCGATCTCCTCCCAGGTCTCGTCGTCGAGGTGCTCGCGCGACAGGAGCGCGAGCAGCCCCTTGCCGAGCGCGTTCTGGGAGCGGGAGAGGCGGGCGCGCAGCCGGACCAGCCGTCCGGCCGTCGGCTCGGGGACCTCGATCTCGGGGATTTCGAGGACGGGCGGCTCCTCGACGGCGACCGGTGCCGAGCCGTCCGGAAGATCCACCTCCTCTATCGTCCGGCGCGGTTCGTCGCGGGGGGTCTCGGCCTCGTCGCCGACGTGCGGCTCGGCCGGTGGGGCGGTGATGTCGGGCGCGGCGGGCGGCGGCGGGGGCAGCGACTTCTTCCGTCGGCTGCCGATGACGAGCCCGCCGAGCGCGCCGAGCACGACCACGGCGATGACTACAGCAAGGATGACGGTTTCCATAACCCGTCCAGTATCAGTCATGGAGTCCTGCGACACCGCTCTGGATGTCTGACACACCGTCAGCTAACGTGCCCCCGCACCAGCCGCCCGGTGAAGGGGGACCCCCATGCCCGTCTCCGTCGTACGTTTCAACCTCGTCGAACCCGGTGCCACCCCCGCCTCGCTCGCCGCCCGCTACCGGGCCGCCCTGGAGATGGCCGCGTACGCCGACGAGCACGGGATCACCACCGTCCAGACGGAGGAGCACCACGGTGTCGACAACAACTGGCTGCCGTCGCCGTTCGCCTTCGCGGGCGCGGTCTTCGGTGCCACCCGGCGCATCGCGGTCACCGTCTCGGCGGTGATCGGCCCGCTGCACGACCCGCTGCGGCTGGCCGAGGACATCGCCGTACTGGATCTGCTGAGCGGCGGCCGGCTGGTGACCGTCGCCGGGATCGGGTACCGGCCCGAGGAGTACGCCCAGTTCGACGTGGACTGGAAGCGGCGCGGCAGGCTGCAGGACGAGCTGCTGGAGACGGTGCTCAAGGCCTGGACCGGGGAGGAGTTCGAGTACCGGGGCCGTACGGTACGGGTCACCCCGCGCCCCTTCACCGAGCCGCACCCCCTGCTGCTGGTCGGCGGCTCGTCCAGGGCTGCCGCCCGCCGCGCGGCGCGCCTCGGTCTCCCCTTCTTCCCCAGCGCGCATCTGCCGGAGCTGGAGGCGTACTACAAGGAGCGGCTCGTCGAGTACGGCACCGAGGGCTGGACCATGATGCCCGCCGCCGAGACCCCGCTGCTGCACCTCGCCGAGGATCCCGACCGGGCGTGGGCCGAGTACGGCGAGCACTTCCTGCACGAGGCGCGGACCTACGCCTCCTGGCAGTCCGGCGACATCCGCTCGGCGGTGAGGTCGGCGGCCACGAGCGTGGACGAACTGCGCGCGGAGGGTGTCTACCGGATCCTGACGCCGGACCGGTGCGTGGAACAGGGGCTGGACAGCCTCGTGCTGCATCCGCTGGCCGGCGGGATGCCGGTGGACGAGGGGTGGCGGAGTCTGCGGCTGCTGTGCGAAGACGTACTGCCCCGGCTCGGTGGATGAGCCGGGGCAGTACGTCCTACGGGTGTCGAGGAGCGGGCAGCGGGGACTTGGCCCGGCTCCTCGAGTTCAGGGGCCTGTCAGGAGGCTCAGCCCATCTCCTCCAGCGCCTTGCCCTTCGTCTCCTTCACGAACTTCAGGACGAACGGGACGGAGAGCGCCGCGAAGACCGTGTAGATCACATAGGTCGCGGAGAGGTTCCAGTCGGACAGCGACGGGAAGCTCGCCGTGATGGCCCAGTTGGCGATCCACTGCGCGGAGGCGGCGACACCCAGGGCGGCGGCGCGGATCTTGTTCGGGAACATCTCGCCGAGCATGACCCAGACGACCACACCCCAGGACAGGGCGAAGAAGAGCACGAAGATGTGCGCGGCGATCAGGGCGGTCCAGCCCTGCGCGGCCGGCAGCTTGCCGTCGACCAGGTGGTACGAGAAGGCCCAGGCCTCCAGCGCGAGACCGACGACCATGCCGATCGAGCCGATCAGGGCCAGCGGCCTACGGCCGATCCGGTCCACGAAGATCATGGCGATCACGGTGCCGACGATGTTGATGATCGACGTCGTGAAGGAGTAGAAGAACGAGTCCGTCGGGTCGACGCCCACCGACTGCCACAGGGTCGAGGAGTAGTAGAACGCGACGTTGATGCCGACGAACTGCTGGAAGACCGAGAGGCCGATACCGATCCAGACGACCGGCTTGAAGAAGAAGCCACCGCCGAGCAGGTCCTTGAAGGCGGACTTGTGCTCGCTCTTCATCGCGTGCTCGATCTCGTTCACGCGGGCGTCCAGGTTGCCGTGCTCACCCTCGACCTCGGCGAGGATCTCACGGGCGCGCTCACGCCTGCCGACGGAGATGAGGAAGCGGGGCGACTCGGGGATGGCGAAGGAGAGCAGGCCGTAGAGGACGGCCGGGATCACCATGACGCCGAGCATGACCTGCCAGGCCTCCAGGCCCATCAGCTTGCCGCGCTGGTCGCCGTCGGCGGCGTTCAGCAGACCCCAGTTGACCAGCTGCGAGATCGCGATGCCGATGACGATCGCGGCCTGCTGGAAGGAGCCGAGACGGCCGCGGTACGCGGGCGGGGCGACCTCGGCGATATAGGCGGGGCCGATCACGGAGGCCATGCCGATGGCGAAGCCTCCGACGACGCGCCAGAGGGCGAAGTCCCACAGCGCGAAGGGCAGCGCCGAGCCGACGGCGCTGACGGTGAACAGCACGGCGGCGATCTGCATGACCCGGATGCGGCCGATCCGGTCGGCGATGCGGCCGGCGGTCGCGGCGCCGATGGCGCAGCCGATCAGGGCGATCGCGATGACCTGGGCCAGGGCCGCGGAGCCGATGCCGTAGCGGTCCCGGATCGCCTCGACGGCGCCGTTGATCACGGAGCTGTCGTAGCCGAACAGGAAACCGCCCATCGCGGCCGCCGCCGCGATGAAGGTGACCCGCCCCAGGTGCTCGGGACGAGCCGTTCTGGCTCCTGACTTCTGTGCCTGCACTGTGCTGGTCACGTTCAACTCCTCGGGCCACCGGCAGCGCTGCCGGGTGGGGGACCCTTCCCGGTAGGTAATACCTGAAGGTAAAAACAACGTTGCCGAGACTATGCCTTCAAGTTTCGAAGTCAAGGGGTCACGCCTGTGACTTTTTAGTGCACTCGTGACGGGAATGTGTTCAAGTCTTGAAGAGATTGCTCAGCCGCTGCCGCTGACTGAGGTCAGCGCAGCCGCTGGCTGATGACCTTCGACACACCGTCGCCCTGCATGGACACGCCGTACAGCGCGTCGGCGACCTCCATGGTCCGCTTCTGGTGGGTGATCACGATCAGCTGCGAGGCTTCCTGCAGCTCCTGCATGATGCGGATCAGCCGCTGCAGGTTGGTGTCGTCGAGCGCGGCCTCGACCTCGTCCATGACGTAGAACGGGCTCGGCCGGGCCTTGAAGATGGACACCAGCAGCGCGACGGCCGTGAGCGACCGCTCACCGCCGGAGAGCAGCGAGAGCCGCTTGACCTTCTTGCCCGGCGGCCGGGCCTCGACGTCGACACCCGTGGTGAGCATGTTGTCGGGGTCGGTCAGGATCAGCCGCCCCTCACCGCCCGGGAACAGCCGGCTGAAGACACCCTCGAACTCACGGGCCGTGTCCCGGTAGGCCTCGGTGAAGACCTGCTCGACCCGTTCGTCGACCTCCTTGACGACCTGGAGCAGGTCGGCGCGGGTCTTCTTCAGGTCTTCCAGCTGCTCGCTGAGGAACTTGTGGCGTTCCTCCAGCGCGGCGAACTCCTCCAGGGCGAGCGGATTGACCTTGCCGAGCTGCTGGTAGGCCCGCTCGGCGGCCTTGAGCCGCTTCTCCTGCTCGGCGCGGTGGAAGGTCCTGGGCTGGTTGCGCGGGTGCTCGGGATCCTCCGGCAGCTCCTCGCCCTCGGCTGGCGGGGAGGGCGGTACGAGCTGGTGGGGCCCGTACTCGGACACGAGCCCGGCCGGCTCCACGCCCAGCTCCTCCAGCGCCTTGGTCTCCAGCTGTTCGATCCGCATGCGCTTCTCGGCACCGAGCACCTCGCCGCGGTGCACGGAGTCGGTCAGCTTGTCCAGCTCGCCCTTGAGGTCGCGGCCAGTGTTACGTGCGGCGGCCAGCTCCTGTTCGCGCCGTGCCTTGGCGGCGTCGGCCGCGGTGCGTTCCTCCTCGGCGCGGGCGAGGGAGACCTCGACGTGCGCGAGCAGCTGGCGTGCACCGGAGGCGACGGCTTCCGCGACGGCCGCCTCGTGCCTGAGGCGCGCCCGGCGCTGCTCGGCACGCGCGCGTGCGTCACGCTCCGCTCGGGCGGCGCGGTCGAGGGAGTCGGCGCGGCCGGCGAGTCCTTTGACGCGCTCTTCGTGCGTACGGACCTGGAGCCGGGCCTCCATCTCGGTCTGGCGGGCGTTGGCGCCGTCGGCGGCGAGACGGTCCCGTACCGAGGTGTCCGGCTCCTCCTCGACGGGCATCTCCTCGGCGACCGCGAGGCGTTCGGCGAGGACCTCGACCTCTTCGAGAGCCTTGTCCAGCGCGTCCTGCGCCCGCGCGGCAGCGGCGACGGTGCGCTCCGCTTCGCCCGCCGCGCCGCGTGCCTGTCCGGCGAGCCGTCCGAGCTGCTGGGCCACGGCCGACTTCTCCCGGTCGGCGGCGCGGCGCCGCTCCCCCAGCTCCTCGACCGCCGCGGCACACTCCTTGCGCCGCTCCCCCGCCGCGTGCTGTGCCGCGGTGAGTTCCTCGCAGCGCACGGCGAGCTCCTCCAGCTCGGCGGCGGCCTCGTCGACGGACGCCTGCACCTCCAGCAGGCTGGGTGCGCCGGCGGAACCGCCGTGCGCGAAGTGCGCCCCCAGCAGGTCGCCTTCTGCCGTTACGGCGGTGAGGTCCGGTCGTCTGTAGACGAGTTCTTCCGCGTCTTCGAGCGTGCCGACGACGACCACTCCGTGGAGGAGGCGGCGGACGGCGGGCATGAGGTCGGAGGGGGCACGGACAAGGTCAGCGGCGGAGAGTGCCTCATGAGGTCGTTGGGCGTCTGCGGGTTCGTCGTGGCTGGTCGCGCCCCGCGGCGGAGCCGCATATTGATACTGCGCCGCGTCCCTTTGGGGCGCTTCCGGCGCCCCCGCCAGCAGAAGTGACGCTCTGCCGCCGTCCTGTTTGCGCAGCAAGCGGATGGCTTCTGCCGCGGCCGACGGGGAGGTGACCGCGAGGGCATCCGCCGCGGCTCCGAAAGCGGCCGCCAAGGGGACTTCGTAGCCAGGAGTGATCGTCAGCAGCTCGGCCGCCGGACCGAGCAGCCCGGAGAGGCGCTCTTTCGCGCCCAGGAGCGCACCGGTGCCGTCCTTGCGCCGCAACCCCATCGCCAGGGCTTCATGCCGTGCCTGGGTCGCCGCTCGTTTCCGCTCCGCCGCGGTGGCCGCATCGCGGGCGGCGGTCAGGGCTGCCTCCGCCTGCGCCAGCTGCTGTTTCGCCGCCGTGTGCTGCTCGCCCAGTTCCGCGTCGCCCGCGTCGAGGCCGTCGACCTCGGCCTTGAGCGCCTCGTACTCCTCCTGGGCCGCAACGGCCCGCTCCTGTGCCTCGTCCCGGGCCGCGGCCAGGCGGTCGATCTCCGCCTGGGCGGAGGCGGCGCGCGAACGGGCCGCGCCCACCTGGCCGTTCAGCCGGGCGAGGCCCTCGCGGCGATCGGCGATGGCACGGGCGACGTCCTTCAGGCGCCGTTCTTCCTGCGTGAGTTCACGCTCCAGCTCGGCCCGGTGCGCGACCGTGTCCTCCAGAGCCCGCTCGGCCGCCTCCAGGGCCGCCTCGAGCTCGGCCTCCTGCTCACGGATACGGGCGGCCTCACGCTCCATGTCCTCGGGGTCGCGGCCGCGCCGCTCCTCCGGCGGCGCCGACGTCGCGCTCTTCACCCGTGCGTCGGCCAGCGAGATCGTGCCGCGCACCCGCTCGGCCAGCTGCGACAGCTCGTACCAGGTCTGCTGGGCCCGCTGGAGCCGGGGAGCGAGCTGCCGTACCTCGTCCTCCAGGAGCGCCTCGCGCTGCAGTGCCTTCTTCAGCTCCTGCTCGGCGGCTTCCTTGCGCTCCTTGAGCGCGGCCTCGTCCGCGACCTCGGCCTTCAGCGCCTCCCGCAGCCGTACGAGATCGTCGGCCAACAGCCTCAGGCGCGCATCCCGCAGATCCGCCTGGATCACGGCCGCCCGTCGGGCCACCGCCGCCTGCCGGCCCAGGGGCTTGAGCTGTCTGCGCAGTTCGTCCGTCAGGTCCTGCACGCGCGCGAGGTTGGCCTGCATCGCGTCGAGCTTGCGGAGGGCCTTCTCCTTGCGCTTGCGGTGCTTCAGCACGCCCGCGGCCTCTTCGATGAAGGCCCTGCGGCCCATCGGATCCGCGTGCAGGACCGAGTCCAGCTGGCCCTGGCCGACGATGACGTGCATCTCGCGGCCGATGCCGGAGTCGGAGAGGAGGTCCTGGATGTCGAGGAGACGGCAGGTGTCACCGTTGATCTGGTACTCGCTGCCGCCGTTGCGGAACATGATCCGCGTGATGGTGACCTCGGCGTACTCGATGGGCAGGGCCCCGTCGGAGTTGTCGATGGTGAGGGACACCTCGGCGCGGCCGAGCGGCGGGCGGCCGGTGGTGCCGGCGAAGATGACGTCCTCCATCTTGCCGCCGCGCAGCGACTTGGCACCCTGCTCGCCCATCACCCAGCTCAACGCGTCCACGACGTTGGACTTGCCCGAGCCGTTCGGTCCCACGACACACGTGATGCCCGGCTCGAACCGGAGCGTGGTCGCCGAGGCGAACGACTTGAACCCGCGGAGGGTCAGGGCCTTGAGGTGCACGCCGCTGGACTCTACCTTCCGCCGGTATCCCACACGATGAAGCCCGGCAACCCCGCGGTTTCACCCTTGAACGTGCAGGGCACACCAAACGTTAAAGAGAGTGAAAGGATGTGCGGGGGAAAGAAAGAAGGGACGCCGAAGCGTCCCTTGCAAACTCTGAACTCTGACAACTTAGCGGTTGATACGGGCGGCCCAACCACTGCTGTCGTGGTGCGATGCAGTGATCAGGTGAGCGCAGGCTCCGCCTGGTGTGCGTCGATGCTCTCCATGATCCTGTCGTGAGAAGCGGCAGCCGCGAGCGCGTCGTTCTCGGCCTGGATCCGTACGAGCTCGGATTCCAGGTCCTGGACGCGCTGCTGGAGCCGTCGCATCTCGGCGAGGAGTCGAGGGTCGGAGCCGCCGACGTAACCGAGAAGCGCCTTTGCCATGATGGATGGTCCTCCACACTGAGTGACCGACCGAAGCGGTGTGGGTCGTGAGGGAATCGCACCCGCGGTGCTTGACACTCTTGAGTTCATGCTGCCGTTCATCCATGCCAAACAGCTAAGGTGCGCGGGGTGCTTTCAGCGTCTCACCAAAAAGTTTGACGGTCAACACGATCACGCCCTGTATTGGCGGGCAACCCGGGGGCGCGCGGCCTGAAGACGGCGGCGCTGCGACTCCTGCGGGGCCCTCAGGGCGTGGCGATCATTCTTGGGTGGGCAGCCTGCCACGACAAGCGCTTCTTGGCAATCACCAGGCAATTTCTGCTCCGGGCAGCTGCCGGCAGCATGTCCGTCCACTGTCACCGGGGCCGCTTTACAGAATCGGCTCAGCGGATGGCGAAGCCGTCGTATCCTCCGCGCGGTGTGTCCCAGATCTCGGTGACACCGTCGACGCGGCCGGGCGTGTCGTCGCCCTGGAGCCAGCCGAGGAGTCCCTCGCACCGCTCGCGGGAGCCCTCGGCGACCACCTGGACCCGTCCGTCGCCCAAATTGAGAGCAAAACCACTCAGGCCTCCGAGCTCGAGGGCCTTGGCCCGCGTGAACCAGCGGAAACCCACACCTTGGACGCGTCCCCGCACCCAGGCGACCAGTCGCACATCCTCGCTCATGGGTGCAACCTAACCGGCCAATGTCTCTCGGGACACTTCCTCCTCTGACGCCATGCGGTACCGTCCCCACCCAATGAATCTCATATGAAACTCACTCGATCGAGTGAGTTGGATCACTCCGCAAGATCATATGGGACACGTTGATCGCAAGACGAGGAAGGCCAAGACATGGGACGCCACCGACGCTCCGCCGCCGGCCGCGCCGCCACGGGCCGCGCCACGGGGGTCGCAGGTAGGGACGGCTCGTACGCGAGCAGCTACGACCCCCAGCAGTACTCGTACAGCTACGACCCTCCCCAGACCGGCGCGGGCGACGAGCGGCCCGCCATGGGCACCGCCCCCTATCTGCACTCCACGGAGCACACCGAGGCCTCCGCGAGGAGCGCCGCGTACCTGTTCGCCACCGAGGACGACTACACGACGGTGTTCCCGGAGCACGGGTTCGCGCCCGACAAGGGCTCTCGGCACGGGGGGTCGCGCCGCCGGAGGAAGGCCGTGACGCCGGTGCGCACCGGTCTGCTCGGGGTCTCCGCCGCCGTCGCCATCGGTACGGTCGCGGTCGCCACGGGCGCGATGCCCGGCCTCGACAACTACAAGCTGGGCGGCAGCGGCAGCTCCGACAAGGTGCAGGCCGCGAACACGCCGACCAACTCGGCGACCGAGCAGGGCGGCACGTCCGGCAGCGCTTCCGGCCGTGCCGAGGGCTCCTCGACGAGCCGCGACGCCGACCGCTCGGCTTCCCCCTCGCCCTCGCCGAGCCCGTCGACCTCCTCGGCCGCGCCGACCCAGGCGCCGGAGAAGCCGAAGGCCACGCCCACCCGGAAGCCCCGGACGACGCCGGCGCAGAAGGAGACCAAGCCGCCCGAGCAGACCACCGCTCCGGTGACGGTCTCGGCGGCGGCCGCCGCCGAGGCGGAGGTGCTCAAGCTGGTCAACGAGCAGCGGTCCCAGGTCGGCTGCAGCGCGGTCTCCGCCAACAGCACCCTGTCCCAGCTGGCGGAGAAGTTCAGCGACGCCATGGCCGCCGAGGGCTTCTTCGACCACACCGACCCCAGCGGCGCCTCGCCGTGGGACCGGGCGGCGAAGCTCGGCATAACCAACCTGGGCGGCGAGAACATAGCCCGGGGCCAGGCCGATGCGGCCGCCGTGATGGAGGCCTGGATGAACAGCCCCGGTCACCGCGCCAACATCCTGAACTGCGACTTCAAGACGCTGGGTGTCGGTGTGCACTTCGGCTCCGGTGGCCCCTGGTGGACGCAGGACTTCGGCTACTAGAGGTGACAGCAGCAACCCCATTGCACTAACTCCTGGTTAGTGCAACCTGTCGGTTAGCGCTGCGCTCAAGTACGCTTGAGGTATGGACACCACGCAGGAGCTCATGGAGGCGGACGACCTCCCGTACAACGTGTTCGCCAAGGCCTGTCCCTCGCGCGGCACGCTGGAGCACGTCACGGGCCGCTGGGGCGGCCTGACGCTCTGCGCCCTGTTCGAGGGGTCGCTGCGCTTCAACGAGCTGCGTCGCCGTGTCGACGGCGTGAGCGAGAAGATGCTCTCCCAGACCCTGCACGCGCTGGAGCGCGACGGCCTGGTGCACCGCGAGGCCCAGCCGACCAACCCGCCCCGCGTGGACTACGAACTCACCCCGCTCGGCCGCGAGGTCGCCGAGCGGCTGCTGGCCCTCGTCCATCTGCTGGAGGGCCGCATGGACGACGTCCTCGCGGCCCGCGAGCGTTACGACACCCCGCGCGGCGGCCTCTGACACTTCGGGCAGAAGTAGCTGGACCGGTTCATCCAGGGGCGCCGCCGCAACGGCGTGGCGCACCTCTTGCAGGGCAGACCCTCCCGGCCGTAGGCGTCCAGCGACCGGTCGAAGTAGCCCGACTCCCCGTTGACGTTGACGTACAGGCTGTCGAAGCTGGTGCCGCCGACGGCGAGCGCCTGGTTCATCACATCCCTTGCGTGGCCGAGGAGTTCGGCGGTGCGCGGGCGGGTGAAGTTCGCGGTGGGGCGTTCGTAGTGGATGCGGGCGCGCCAAAGGGCCTCGTCCGCATAGATGTTGCCGACTCCGCTGATCAACGACTGGTCGAGCAGGGCCCGTTTGATGGTGCTGCGCTTGCGGCGCAGAGCCTGGTGGAAGGCCTCGTCGTCGAAGAGCGGGTCGAGGGGGTCGCGCGCGATGTGCGCGATGACGTCGGGCAGGCCCTCGGGGGTGTTGTCGTGCAACGACAGGCCGCCGAAGGTGCGTTGGTCGACGAAGCGGAGTTCGGTCTTCAAGTCGTCCGCGAATCTCACGCGGATCCTGAGGTGCTTCTCGTCCGGGGCCGCGTCCGGCTGGACCAGCAGCTGGCCGCTCATGCCGAGGTGGGCGAGGACCGACTGACGGGTGTCCTCCAGGGGCAGCCACAGGTACTTGCCGCGGCGGCTGGGGACGCCGATGCGGTGGCCCTTGAGGCGGTGCGCGAAGTCGTCGGCGCCGGCCACATGACGGCGTACGGCACGCGGGTGCAGCACTTCGGCGTCGGCGACGACACGGTGGGCGACCCACCGCTCCAGACCGCGCCGGACGACCTCGACCTCGGGCAACTCGGGCATCGGGACCCCCGTACGGGCTGTGGATGAGCCGAGCGCCCGCCCCGGGGAGGGACGGACGCTCGGGTCGCTGTTCGTCAGAAGGAGACTTCCGCCGGTGAGACGTCGGTCAGGCGGAGACGGACGACGGTCCTTCGCCGTCCTGGGCAGCCTTCTCGGCTGCGGCCTTCTCCGCCGCCACCTTGGCCCGCTCGTCCGCCGCGGCCCGGATGGACCGCCACGCGGATTCCGCGGCCTGCTGCTCCGCCTCTTTCTTGCTGCGGCCGGTGCCGGTGCCGTACGAGACGCCTCCGACGCGGGCGGCAGCAGTGAAGGTTTTCTCGTGGTCGGGGCCGGTCTCCGTGACCAGGTACTCGGGCACGCCGAGGCTCTCGGTCGCGGTGAGCTCCTGGAGGCTGGTCTTCCAGTCCAGGCCGGCTCCGAGGTTGGAGGACTTCTCGATCAGCGGGTCGAAGAGCCGGTGGACGAGCTCGCTCGCCGCATCGAGACCCTGGTCGAGATAGACAGCGCCGATCACCGCTTCAAGGGTGTCGGCGAGGATGGACGCCTTGTCCCGGCCGCCCGTGCCCTCTTCACCCCGGCCGAGCCGGATGAAGGAGCCCAGGTCGAGCCCTCGGCTGACCTCCGCCAGCGCACGCGAGTTGACCACCGCGGCCCGCAGCTTGGCCAGCTGGCCTTCGGGCAGGTCGGGGTGGGTGGTGTACAGCGTGTCCGTGACCACGAGACCGAGCACGGAGTCCCCGAGGAACTCCAGCCGTTCGTTGGTCGGCAGACCGCCGTTCTCGTACGCGTACGAACGGTGGGTCAGCGCTCGCACCAGAAGGGCGGACTCGAGCTTGTACCCGAGCCGCCCTTCCAGAAGCGTGTGGGACGAGGCTGTGTTGTCCGACTTTTTCCTGGCGGTTGGGTCCGCCTTGGCGTCATCCGCCTTCTTGGCAGTGGACACGGTGCCTCTCACCAGCCGCTCAGACCTCGAGAACCTGGCGCTTGTTGTAGGTGCCGCAAGACGGGCACGCGATGTGCTGCTGCTTGGGCTCGTGGCAGCGCTCGCACGCAACCAGGGTGGGGACCGCAGCCTTCCACTGCGACCGGCGGTGGCGCGTGTTGCTGCGCGACATCTTCCGCTTCGGAACAGCCACGGCTACTTCTCCTGCTTCTCGTCGACGCCCGCTTCGGCGCCGCTCATCTCGTCCTTCTCGCCGTCTCCGAGTGAACCGGCGAGTCCCTGCAGTGCCGCCCAACGGATGTCGACGGCGTCATGGTGGTGGTCCGGGTCGTCCGCCAGCCGCGCTCCGCACTCGGAGCACAGACCGGGACAGTCTTCCTGGCACACCGGCTGCATCGGCAGTGCGAGCACCACCGCATCGCGCAGCACGGGCTCGAGGTCGAACAGGCCGTCCTCGATGAAGAGCCTGTCCTCGTCTTCCTCGGCGTCGTCGGCCGGCTCCGCCTTGGGGCGGCCCCGGTCATCGGCGTCAGGGTACGAGAACATCTCCTGGAATTCCGCTTCGACGTCCAGCTGAAGCGGCTCCAGACACCTTACGCACTCCCCCTCGGCCTGTGCACGGGCGGTGCCTGTGACAAGCACCCCTTCCATGACCGACTCGAGGCGGAGTTCGAGCTCCACCGGAGCGCCTTCCGGCACTCCGACGACTCCCGCGATACCGAGGTCCTTGGGAGCGTCGACCGTGCGGGTCAGGCGCTGCAGCGCACCGGGCCGCCGCCCCAGCTCGTGTGTGTCGAACACGAGAGGCTTGCGGTGGTCGAGGCGGGCGTTCAGAGCCATTCCTGCTTTCGGTCTTCCAGCTCAGGGGGACGCTGCCCCTCGGTGTCCTTGGGCAGCGCTGATCGCGGACGTGCACGCGACCGAAGAGCCAGGATACTGGACCTTTCGCTCACGGCCCAATCCGGTGGCTGCTTACTGGCCTCGCCCCTGTTCGTAGGCCCTCAGCTGCTCCGGCGTGATCATGCCGGTGTCGAAGAGGCTGGTCTCGTCGAGGGCGTACGACTGGTGCGCCTGGGACTGCTGGTGCGCCTGCTGCATCTGGTTCGGGTCGTACACCGGCTGCTGGCCGGTGTCGTAGCCCTGGTAGGCATACGGATCGGCCTGCTGGTAGCCGTAGGCGTCCTGCTGGCCGTACGCCTGCTGCTGGTACGCGCCGCCGTACGGGTCGGTCTGCTGCTGATAGCCGTACGCCGGCTGCGGCTGGGCGTAGTCCTGCTGCTGGGCGGGCTGCTCGGCCGGGGGCTTCGGCTCCGCGACGGCGGCGAGATCGGCCAGGTAGTCGGCGTCGCTGGAGTGCTGGAAGGACGTGGCGTCGTCGGCGAGGGCGCCGAGGTCGTCGGTGGCGATACGGCCGTGCAGCTTCTGGCGGCCGCGGCCGACGGCCTCCAGGGTCTTGGCGAGGACCGCCTCGAAGGCGCCGAGCTTGGCGTCGACGTAGGCGTCGGCGTCCTTGCGCAGGGTCTCCGGGTCGTGGCTGCGCTCGGGGGCGTCCTCGTCCTCGTAGCCCTGCTCGTCGACGCCCGGGCCGGTGCCGAGGAGCTTCTCGCGGCCGCGGCCGACGGAGCCGAGGGTCTTGGTGAGGACGACCTCGAAGTTGGCGAGCTTGGAGTCGACGTAGTCGTCGGCCTCCGCGCGGACCTCCTCGGCCTCCTGGCGGGCCTCGGCGAGGATGCGCTCGGCCTCGGCCTGGGAGCGGCGGGCGACCTCGGTGTCGGAGATGAGGGAGCCGCGCTCGGCGTGCGCCTGCCCGATGATCCGGTCGGCCTCCTGACGGGCCTGCTCGACCATCTGCTCGCGGTCGCCGATCAGCTCCTGGGCCTGGGCGAGGGAGCCGGGCAGCGCCTCGCGCAGCTCTTCGAGCATCGAGAGCAGGTCGGCGCGGTTGACCACGCACGAGGCCGACATGGGCATCGACCGGGCGCCGGAGACCGCGGCGACGATCTCGTCGAGCTTCTTCTGCACGTCCACCGTGTGCTCGCCACTCTCTACAGCTGTGTTGGAGACGGACGGGACGACTGTAGCCCCATCAGTCCTTGCGAAGGCGTTTGTCGAGGGCCTCCAGGACCATCGGCGGCACCAGGTGGGAGACGTCTCCGCCCCAGGTCGCGACCTCCTTGACGAGCGAGGAGGACAGGAAGCTGTAGGTGGGGTTGGTCGGCACGAAGAGTGTCTCGACGCCCGAGAGGCCGTTGTTCATCTGGGCCATCTGCAGCTCGTAGTCGAAGTCGCTGACCGCCCTGAGGCCCTTGACGATGGCCGGGATGTCCCGTTCCTTGCAGTAGTCGACGAGGAGACCGTGAAAGGCCTCGACGATCACGTTGCCGTACTCGGCGGTGACCTGACGGATCAGGTCGATCCGCTCGTCGATCTCGAACAGGCCCTTCTTGGACTTGTTGATCATGACGGCGACATAGACCTCGTCGTAGAGACGAGAGGCACGGGAAATGATGTCGAGGTGTCCGTTGGTGATCGGGTCGAACGACCCGGGACAGACGGCGCGGCGCACTAGTGATCCCTCGCTCTCCGGTCCGGTCATCGTGCGTCTTCGCACGTAGAGGCGGCGCGACCGTACCAAAACGTTCCCTCGCCGTAGCGACGGGCCTTGACCGCGTCGAAACCCTCGGGCCACCTGAATTCGCCGCCTCTGGTGCTGCGCTCCACGGTGACGATCGCCTCCGGCGCGAGCCAGCCCCCCGAGCGGAGTGTGAGGAGAATCTCGCGAAGATCGTGATCTGTGACTCGGTACGGGGGGTCGAGGAAGACGAGGTCGTACGGCGGTGTCGGTGCCGGCGTCTGGACGATCTGTTCGGCTTTGCCTGCTCTCACCTCGGCGCCGGGGAGGCCGAGTGATTTCACGTTCTCGCGGATGACGCGGGCCGCTCGGGCGTCCGCCTCGACGAGGAGGGTGTGGCTTGCGCCCCGGGAGAGGGCTTCCAGGCCCACGGCGCCCGAGCCGGCGTAGAGGTCGAGGACGCGTTCACCTTGCAGGGGGCTGCCCAGGAGGGATTGCCAGGTGGAGAAGAGGCCTTCGCGTGCGCGGTCGGAGGTGGGGCGGGTGCCATTGCCTGGCGGCACGGCGAGGCGACGTCCGCCGGCTGCGCCGGCGATCACGCGGGTCATCTTCGGTCCTTGTTTTTGGGGCGGCTACAGGTCCATTGTGGCTGGTCGCGCCCGCGCGGCGGTAGCCGCACATCGACACAGCCCCGCGCCCCTTTCAGGGGCGCTCCACCTCAGCCCTTCTCCAAGTACTGCTCCCTCTCCTCGTCCAAAAGCGCATCCAGGGCCGTCCGCAGGCCCGGAAGCCCCGTCAGCTCCGGATCCGCCGCCACCACCGCCGCCGCTTCCTCCCTTGCCTCCGCGATGACCTCCTCGTCCTCGATGACCGCCAGGACGCGGAGGCTGGTGCGGGCGCCCGACTGGGCCTGGCCCAGGACGTCGCCCTCGCGGCGCTGTTCCAGGTCGATGCGGGAGAGTTCGAAGCCGTCGAGGGTGGAGGCGACCGCGGTCAGGCGCTGGCGGGCCGCGCTCGCCTCGGGCATTTCGGTGACCAGGAGGCAGAGGCCGGGGGCCGAGCCGCGGCCGACGCGGCCGCGCAGCTGGTGGAGCTGGGAGACTCCGAAGCGGTCGGCGTCCATGATCACCATGGCGGTGGCGTTCGGGACGTTGACGCCGACCTCGATGACCGTGGTGGCCACCAGGACGTCGGTGTCGCCGGCCGCGAAGCGGCGCATGACCGCGTCCTTGTCGTCGGGGTGCATTCTGCCGTGCAGGACCTCGACGCTCAGGCCCCGAAGCGGGCCCTTGGCGAGCTGGTCGGCCACGTCGAGGACGGCGAGCGGGGGGCGCTTCTCGGCCTCGTCCTCCGGGGACTTCTTCTTGCCGGACTTCTTCGGGTCGTCCTCCTCGTCGCCGATGCGGGGGCAGACGACGTACGCCTGGTGGCCGCCCTCGACCTCCTCGCGGACCCGCTCCCAGGCGCGGGAGAGGAAGTGGGGCTTGTCGGCGGCCGGGACGACGTGCGAGGCGATGGGCGAGCGGCCTGCGGGGAGTTGGTCGAGGACCGAGGTCTCGAGGTCGCCGAAGACGGTCATGGCGACCGTGCGCGGGATGGGGGTGGCCGTCATGACGAGGAGGTGCGGGGGCTGTTTGCCCTTGCCTCGCAGGGCGTCGCGCTGTTCGACGCCGAAGCGGTGCTGTTCGTCGACGACGACCAGGCCCAGGTCGTGGAACTGCACCTTGTCCTCGATCAGGGCATGCGTGCCGATCACGACTCCGGCCTCGCCGGTGACCAGGTCGAGCAGGGCCTGACGGCGGGCGGCGGCGCCCATGGAACCCGTCAGCAGCACCACCTTGGTGGAGTGCTCGGCACCGCCCAGCATCCCGCCCTCGGCCAGCTCGCCCATCATCTCGACCACCGAGCGGTGGTGCTGCTGGGCGAGGACCTCGGTGGGGGCGAGCATGGCGGCCTGGCCGCCGGCGTCGACCGTGGCGAGCATGGCGCGGAGGGCCACCATGGTGTTGTGGGTGACCGTGAAATTGTCGGTTACGTACGCGTGGCTCGGATGAGCAACGCTGATGCACTGGACGGGCTTTCGGCCGACGTGCTCGACTGCACGAATTCCGCGTCGGAAGGTGTTGTACTTCGGCCGGGGGCGTACGCGATCTGCCTTACGGGTCAGCCGGAACGGCGCGTACTCGCCTGGGAGGGCCACCGAGACATTGAAAGCAGCTCGCTTCGGCAGTACGCGCGCGCGGCCACCCAACGAACGCACGATCCAGGCCACGTCGTCGGCAAGCCTGCGCGAAGCGGAACAGAGCGAGATGCTCAAGCCGTCCGCCTGGACGGTGCCGCCTGTGTCCAAGAGGCCCTGCAACAGGGCAAGGCGGTTCTTGACCGACGTGTTCTTGAACTCGTCCGGCACGAATGTGCCGTGTGACGTCATACCCCACAGGTCAAGATCCCGCAGGGCCTGAATGATGGGATTGCGGACTCCTCCGACACGACGCGTCAGCTGGATGGTGTAGTCGCAGCGAGAGTCCTTCACCGGGACGAGACGGCATTCAGGCGCCACCGCGGCTGCCACTGCATCGCGGATCTCGTCGTCGATGGTGGACAAACGCAGGTTGTGGCGGAACGAACCGTCCCCCAGCAGGAGACCGAACAGATATGGATCCAGCGGCAGGGCGGAGTCGTGTCCGAGATCCACAGGCGCCGCCGCTGGGATGTACCACTTCGCCGATCCATTGGCTTTGAACGTGTCGAGACGGATCTCCCGCGTTGTCATGACCTTGGGTGCCTGGCCCCGATGCCGGCCGAAGCTCGTGCCGACGATCCACAGGTGTTCGTCGTCGCACTCCACGGAACTTCCGTCGGACAGGAGCAAACGCCAGACGTCCCGCTCTCCCTGCGGGAACACGCCGTCGACCAACGCGGTCTCGCCCTCCGGCACGACCACCTCGTCCCCCACACTCAAATCCCCCATCCGACGGAAACCGGCGGGGGTGAGCACGAGCGAGTCAAGGGGCTGTGCCTTGCCCGATCCGACCTCCCCCTGCAGCAGCCGGTGCATCGGATGCTCGGTCGCCAGGTCGTCGAAGATCTCCTTGGAGACCTTCTGCTGGCCCTCGGTGAGGGTGAAGGGGAGGCGGTCGTCGAAGGCGGTGAGCAGGCCGTCGGGCTTGGGCTTGCGGGCGACCGCGGGGAGTTGGGCGTCGGCGTGCCTGCGGCGGGCGAGGGCCACCTGGAGGACGAAGGCCTCGTCCCACTTGAGGCGGGCCCGGGCGTCCTCGATGTCGGCCTTGGTGTGCGGGCGGTGGATCTTGAGCAGTGCCTCGGGGAGGGAGACCAGGCCGCGGCCCTCGCGCAGTCCCTCCGGCAGCGGGTCGATGGCCTCCTGGGCGGTGGGCAGCACCGTCTGGAGCGCCTTGCCGATCTTCCAGGACTCCAGTTTGGCCGTGGCCGGGTAGATGGGGATGAGGGCGCCGGCCCAGGTCTCGACCGTTTGGTCGCTGTCGCCCCGTAGCAGCTCGTACGCCGGGTGGGCCAGTTGGAGGCGGTGGTTGAAGACGGAGACCTTGCCCGCGAACATCGCGCGCGTGCCCGGCAGGAGCTCCTTGTGGGGCTTGTGGACGCCGTTGCCGAAGAAGACCAGTTGGAGGCGGCCGCTGCCGTCGGTGATGGTGACCTCGAGACGCTGGCCCTTGCCGCGGGGGGCCTTGGCGGAGGCGAAGGTGTGCAGGCGGGCGTCGGCGACCATCGCGACCACCGTGACGTGCTCGTCCATCGGGAGGTCGGCGAGGTGGGTGAGCTGGCCGCGCTCCTCGTATCTGCGCGGGTAGTGGTGGAGGAGGTCGCCGACGGAGTGCAGGCCGAGGTGCTCGGCCATCACCTTCGCGGTGGCGGGGCCGAGCACTGACTTCAGTGGTTGCTTCAGTGGTTCTTCCAGTGCGGGCACGAGATCCATTGCACACCACGCCACTGACAATCCCGTATACGTCCCGCGAAACCCCTGGTCAGACGGCTCGTTCCGGCCTTAGGATGGCGCGCTCCGGCCATCCCCGCGGTCACCGCCCCACCAGGGACCGCCCGACCCCGCGCCGTCGCGAACTTCCCCCCACCGGCGCTGCGACGATGGACTCCCAGACTTCGAAGTCATCCCAGCCGTCCCAGTCACCCCAGTCACCTCATACGTTCCAGGTCGACCTGCGCGGGCTGGTGGACCTGCTCTCCCATCACCTCTACTCCAGCCCCAAGGTCTATCTGCGGGAGCTGCTGCAGAACGCCGTGGACGCCATCACCGCCCGGCGCGCTGAGCAGCCCGACGCGCCGGCGCGGGTGCGGCTGCACACGCAGGCCGGTGCCCTGCGCGTCGAGGACACGGGGGTGGGGCTCACCGAGGCGGACGTGCACACCCTGTTGGCCACCATCGGGCGCAGTTCCAAGCGGACCGACGAGATCGCCGACGGGATCCAGGAGGTCCGCTCCGACTTCCTCGGGCAGTTCGGCATCGGCCTGCTGGCCTGCTTCGTGGTCGCCGAGCGGATCCGGGTGGTCAGCCGCAGCGCCCGTACGCCGGACGCGGCGGTCGTGGAGTGGACGGCGAGCGACGACGGTTCGTACACCGTGCGGACGCTGCCGCACGAGGCGCGGCCCGAACCGGGCACCACCGTGCACCTGGTGGCGCGGGCGGGGGCCGGGGACTGGCTCGCGCCCGAGCGGGTGCTCGCGCTGGCGCGGGACTTCGGATCGCTGCTGCCGTACGACGTCCGGGTCGGCGACGAGGCGGTCACCGACCTCCCGGCGCCGTGGGACCGGTCGTATCCCTCCCCCGCCAACCGGCGGGTGGCGCTGGCGCGGCACTGTCACGAGTTGTTCGGCTTCACCCCGCTGGACTCGATCGAGCTGAACGTGCCGCTCGCCGGGATCCGCGGCGTGGCGTACGTCCTTCCGTCGGCCGTGAGCCCCGCCCAGCGGGCGACGCATCGCGTGCATCTGAAGGGCATGCTGCTGACCGAGCGGGCCGAACAGCTGCTGCCGGACTGGGCGTTCTTCGTGCGGTGCGTGCTGGACACCGACAGTCTGCGGCCCACGGCCTCGCGCGAGTCGCTGTACGAGGACGAGACGCTGGCGGCCGTACGGGAGGCGCTCGGCGAAAGGATTCGCTCCTGGCTGACCGGGCTCGCGGCCGGGGATCCGGAGCGGCTGGCGGCCTTCCTCTCCGTGCACCACCTGGGTGTGAAGTCCCTGGCGCGACACGACACGGAGATGCTGCGGACGATGCTGCCGTGGCTGCCCTTCGAGACCACCGACGGGCAGCTGTCGCTGGAGGAGTTCGCGCAGCGGCACCCGGTGGTGCACTTCACGCGGACCGTGGAGGAGTACCGGCAGGTCGCGCCGATCGCGTCCGCGCAGGGCGTCGGGGTGGTCAACGGCGGTTACACGTACGACAGCGAGCTGGTCGAGGCGTTGCCTTCGGTGCGGCCCGGGACGGTGGTCGCGGAGCTGGACGCCGACACGGTGACCGCGTATCTGGACGCGGTCGACCCGGCCGAGGAGCTGGCGCTGTCCGGCTTCATGGCGGCCGCGCGGGCGAAACTCGACCCCCTGGGGTGCGATGTGGTGCTGCGGGCGTTCCACCCGCTGTCCGTTCCCGCACTGCACCTGGACGACCGGGCGGCCCGCCACGAGCAGGCCCGCGCCGAGGCCGAGGAGCAGGCCGACGACCTCTGGGCGGGCATCCTGGGGTCGCTCCGCGGCAGCGCGCCACGCGCGCGTCTCGTGCTCAACCACCTCAGCCCGCTGATCCGGCGGATCAGTTCGCTCGGCGACCCGGAACTGATCGGCACCGCCACCGAGTCCCTTTACGGGCAGGCGCTGCTCATGGCGCAGCGCCCGTTGCGGCCGGCGGACACGGCACTGCTGAACCGGGCGTTCATCGGCCTGCTGGAATGGGCGACCCACGGGGAGGACGGCAACTGATGAGCGGGATCACGGACTTCGACTCCCTGCGCCGCGCGATGGCGGAGAACTCGCAACGGCCGGAGGGCCCGGTACGCAACGCGCGCGCGGAGCAGCTGCTCGTGGAGGCCGAGAGGCTGGGCATCCCGCTCGCCGTGATCGAGGCGCTCGGGCACCAGCTGAAGGTCTACAACTACAGCTCCGAGAAGGACAAGATGTTCGTCCCCTTCGCGCGGCTGCTGCGCATGTGGGACGAGCGGCCCGGGGACTTCGACGAGTACGAGGTGCACTCGCTGCACTGGGTGTTCAAGTGGATGTCGTCCGGCATGCTCGACCAGCCGCATGTGCCGCTCGCCTCGATCGAGAAGTGGCTGGGCGAGATGGAGCACCGCTACCGGCTGGCCGGGCATTCCGAGCGGGCCGTGCGCAGTGCCGAGTTCAGCGTGGCGGCGCACATCGGGGACATCGCGCGCGCGGAGCGGGCGTACGCCGCGTGGCTGGCCGCCGACCGGGACAGCATGGCCGACTGCCCCGCGTGCGAGCTGCACGGGCAGGGCTGGTGGCAGGCGGAGCGGGGGCGGGACGCGGAGGCGCTGCTGCTGTGGCGGCCGGTCCTGGAGGGCGAGTTCACCTGCGCCCACGAGCCGCACACCGTTCTCGCGTCCTCCCTGGTGCCCCTGCTGCGGCTGGGCCGCACGGACGAGGCGCGCGCCAACCATCTGCGGGGTTTCCGGCTGGTGCGGTCCATGGAGAGCATGCGGGGCGCGTACGCGGACCATGTGGAGTTCTGCGCGCTGACCGGGAACGAGGCGCGCGGTCTGGAGCTGCTCGCGGAGCGGCCGGCGTACTTCACGGACACCGGGCATCCGCGCAGCCGTCTGGACTTCCTGAGCGTGGTGACGCTCCTCATGGAGCGGCTGGACGAGGCGGCACTGGGGGACCGCGAGGTGCCCGGACCGGCCGGCCGGACGTGGACGGCGCGCGAACTCGCCACGCACGCGCGTGCCGAGGCGCTCGCGCTGGCGGCACGTTTCGACGAGCGCAACGGCAATGCGTACGTCAGTGACCGGGTACGCGCGCGTGTGGCGCAGCGGCCACTGGTCGAGCGGCTGCCGCTCGGGGTGCGGGCGACTCGCCCGGTGTCCGCGCCTCCGGTGGCGCGGCCGGCCGCCGTGACCGCGGACGTGCCGGACCTGCCCGCCCTGCTGGCCGCGGCACGTCGGCTCTCGCACACCCTGCAGCCGAACGCCATGGACGCCTGGGCGGCCGTCTCGCGCGCCGCGGAGGGCGTCGAGCTGGACGCCCGCGAACGCGCGGAGATCGCCGACCACGAGGCGATGGACCGGGGTCCGGAGGGCGCCGCACTCTTCGAACGGGCCGCCGAGCTGTACGAGGAGGCCGGCGACCTCGGTGAGGCGCTGGCGGCACGCACGCGTGCGGCATACGTATGCGCGCTGTCGGGCCGGGTGGACGAGGCGCTGGCGGCGGTCGAGGAGCCGTACGACCAGGTCCTGGCGCTGTACGCCGACGACGCCACCGGCGTACGGCAGACGGCGTCCGTGCTGATGGGACGGGCGCGGGTCCTGATGCGGCGGGTGCAGGAGGCGGGCGAGCCGGCTGAGGAAACGGTTCTCGCCGACGCCGAGAGCGCCGTACGGGAACTGCTCGCGCTGGTCGGCGGGTACACCGGAGGCGATGTGCGGATCGCCTCGCGGGAGGCCGAGGCGCAGGCCATGCTCGCGGATCTGGCGGTGCGCGGCGGTGACCTGGAGACGGCCGTGGAGCTGTTCGGGCGGGCCACGGCCGGGTTCGTCGGGGCCGGGCTGCCGTGGTTCGCGGTGGAGTACGAGACGCGGCTGGCGGGGCTGGCGCATCACCTGGGCGACATCTCGGGGGCGGAACGGGCGCTGCGGGCGGCCCTGGAGCACGGCGGGGCGAATCTGGAGGCGGTCGGGCGGGCCCAGCTGCATCTGCAGCTCGCCGAGGTGCTGGGCGGCCGGGGGCTGTCCGTGGAGGCCGCGGAGCACGCGCTGGAGGCAGCGCACTGGGCGGACGTGGCGGGCGAGGGCCCGACGCTCGGCGCCTGGGCGCGGCAGCAGCTCGGCGGGTTCCTGCTGCGGCAGGAGCGGTGGGCCGAGGCGGCGGAGGTGCTGGAGTCGGCGCTGCCGGACCTGAGCGCCGAGACCCACGGGGACGGCGCCGTCGTCCAGACGCAGTGGTGGCTCGGCGACTGTCTGAGCGAACTCGGCGAGCACCGCGCTGCGGCCGAACGGCGCCTGCAGGCCGCGGAGATCGCCAAGGAGTGGCCCGAGCAGCACGACCACGCGACGCTCGCCCATCTCGCCGCAGAGTCGCTCGGCGCCGCCGGACTGCCCGTCGAGGCGGACCGGGCGTACGCGCGGGCGGGCGATCTGTGGCGCTCGCTCGGCAACGTCCACGGCCTCGTCCGCTCCCTGCGGGCCCGTGCCTGGCTCGCGCTGCGCGCGGAGGACGGAACGGGCGCGGCACGGGAGCTGATGGCGGGCGCGGTCCGGGAGTGCGAGACGGTGCTGCGCACCGCCGGGGCCGACGAGGAGGCCCGGCAGCGACTCGTCGCCGAACTCGGCCACACCCACCGCCAGTTCGGCGACCTGCTAGCCCGCTCCGCCACGGAGGACGCCGACGACGACTCGATCCGGGCGGCACTCGAGGACGCCCTGTCGGAGGTCACCGAGGCGATCGCAGTGTTCGCCTCCCTCGGCGACGAGGCCCTGCACAGCCGCACCGGCGCCGAACTCGCCGCAGGCTGGCTGGAAGCCGACCTCGCCCGCCCCTCCCGAGCAGCGACACGCGCGCAGGCGGTCCTCGCCGCCTACGACGGCGCCGACCCCGAGGACGAAACAGCCCGGGCCCGACAGGCGGAGGCAGAACAGATGCTGCAGGTGGTGGAGGAACAGGGGGCGGGCTGAGGGGGCGGAGTCGGGACCGGCCAAGGCCGGGAGCTCGGGTGCCGGCCGAGCCGGCGCTGCGGGCCGACGCAGGCGGGGCTCTGGCGCCGGCTTCGGCCAGGACTTCCAGGTCCTCTCGCTGGACACCCTGCGCGGCTGCGTGAGTGACGACTTCTCTGTCAAGTGCAGCATGTTGGGCTGAGCGGGCTCTGGCTGTGCTGTCCGGACAGTTGGAGATCGATGATCCGTAGAGGACCGGGAGTGCTGCCTGGGCGACCAGCCGCAGGGAAGTGGGGTCGGCCGGTGATCAGGGGGCAGCTGTGGCTGTCCGTGCGACATGTCGCCGCTTGAGCAGGTGGCGGATGCCGAAGAAGGCGCCGACCAGGACGGCAAGGAGGCTGACGGCGATGGCGGTGGTCCAGACGGGGCCGATGAGCGCGATGATCACGCGGGGATCGTGCCAAGGGGTGCCGGGGTAGGTGAGCGGGGTCAGGTCCTGGAGGGTCGGCTTGGTGCCGTCGTAGGGCAGTGCGGAGAACACCTTGCGTTCGTTGCTGAGCGGGTCGTCCTCGACGGTCGTCTTCTTGTCGACCACCAGGGTGGGGCGGTCGGTGAGGTTGTACTGCTTCCAGTCCGCGCGTCCTGGGGTGCCGGTACTGGCGAAGGTGGTCCAGATGTCCTGGACCTGGCCGGACAGGCGGTTGCGCCAGGTGCCGGTGCCGTAGAAGTCGGGGTCGGCGGAGAAGTTGCCGAAGACGAAGCCCAGGTCGATGGCGTGGGGTGCGCCGAATGTGCCGCCGTCCTTGGGTGAGGGGGTGGTGAACAGGCCCATCCAGACCGGCACTCCACGGCGGGCCAGGACTTCGGCGGTGCGGATGGAGGGGGCGCGGAAGGCGACGTCGCCGGCGAGGGCCATGCCCACCTGGGCCTCGGTCAGCTCGGGGCGGTTGTGGCGGTAGGCGGCGATGGCGGCGTCGACGTGATCCTGGCCGACGAGGTTGGCCAGCCAGGGCCGGTAGAGCACTTCCGGCATCCGCTCGACCTCGGAGATTTCCTGTATCCAGTAGCGGGCCTCGTCGCGGGTGGTGGTGATGACGGTGGGCACCTTGGGCCCGTCGGCGGAGGCCAGGCGCTTCATCGGGTGCTCGGGCAGCACCCGGCCGTCGACGACCGGACCGAACGCGGTGTCGGAGAACTCGCTGTCGTACAGCTTGTCGCTGGCCTGCTGCAGGCGCTTGGCGCTCAGCTTCTGCAGTTCGCCGGCCGTGGCGGCGCCGGCGAGCCTGCGGTAGGCACGGGAGACCTTGCCGGCCTGCTTGAGGTCGGAGGCGTTGGCTGCGGTGCCGCTCTCCAGGATCACGCGCTGGTACAGGCCGTCGGCCTGCGGGCTGCCCAGGATCGCGGAGACGGAGATGGCGCCCGCCGACTCGCCGAAAAGGGTCACGTTGCGGGGGTCGCCGCCGAAGGCGGCGATGTTGTCGCGCACCCAGCGCAGTCCGGCGATCTGGTCCAGCAGCCCGTTGTTTGCGCTGGTCGCGTACTGCTTGCCCAGGGAGGACAGGTCAAGGTAGCCGAACGGGCCGAAGCGGTACTGCAGCGTGACCACCACGACGCCCTTGCGGGCCAGAGCGGCGCCGTCGTAGATCGGCTCGGCGGCCGTGCCCTCCACGAACCCTCCGCCGTGGATGAAGACCATCACCGGCTTCCTGTCCCTGCCCGAGGCCGTGCCGGCGGTCCACACGTTCGCGGTCAGACAGTCCTCCGAAATCGCCGTCCCCTTGGGCACGATCTCGGCGTGCGGCTGCATGCACGCCGCACCGAACTCCGTGGCATCCCGCACGCCCGGCCACCGCTGCGCGGGCTGCGGCGGCAGGAACCGGCGCCTGCCGGTCGGCGGTGCGGCGTAGGGCATGCCCTTGAACGCCCGCACACCATCAGTGACCGCGCCGCGGACCTTCCCGGCGGTCGTTGTCGCAACCGGCGAGGAAGAACCGTCGGCGGCGCCGGCTGCGGGGGCGGCAAGGGCCAGCGTCAGCAGCGCGGCAAAGAGCGTCAGACCTCTTCGCATGATCACCCCTCTCAATGCAACAACGTTTCAAACGTCAATGTACAACATCGTTGCAAACGATAGGATGGAGGCCGCACCGCAGAGCTGAAGGAGACGAAGGCACATGCCTGCCGAGGTGGAGAGCACGGAGCGCAGGCGGCAGATCGGCGAAGCCGCACTGCGCGTGGTCCGGGAACGAGGAGCGGCCCAGCTGACCATCCGTGCGGTCGCACAGGCCATGGGCGGCTCCACCAGCCTGATCACCCACTATGTCCGCAACCGTCGCGAACTGCTCATCCTCGCCTTCACCACCGTCGAACACCGCTGGGCGGCCGAGGAACAGCGCCTCGCGGACCTTCCGGCCGCCGAGCGGATCGAGCACTTGGCCACGTGGGGCGCGGACTGGTCGCGGGAGGAGGACGAAGTCGTCGCCGCCCTCCTCCTGCACCTCCTCACCGAAGCGAAACCAGCGCCGGAAGACCTCGCCGTCGTCCACCACACCCTCGACGCATGGCACTGCGAACTCGGCCAGGCCGCGGAAGCCGCAGGCATTCCCGACCCCTGGGCAGCCGCCGACCTGATCTACCTCGTCTCCCGCGGCGCCATGCTCAGCACCCTCGAACACCCCGGGACCTGGACCGCCGAACGCCTCACCACGGCAGCCGGCAACCTCAACCGGCTACTTCGCCCAGGCTCGACCGCCCCTGCCCGGCCGACCGGGCAGAAGCACCCTGGGGCTGACGCTTGAGGCAGGCCGCAGGGGCTGTGCGGGATGATCGTCGCGTGCGGTGATTCTCAGAATTCGCCTTCTTCGGCGCGATGGGGCTTCACCCGCCGTGAAGGTCGCGTTCCGCGTGGGCCGTCGGCGGCCGGGGCTGCGGAGCAGCGAGTGGACGATGGCGGGACGTTGCCCGAGCTGCCGGCGCAGGATCCGGTTTTCGACCGTGGCCTTTGCGGCCCCGGTAGCGCTATTCGACGCCGATCAGGAGCAGGGCTCCCTGGCGGCCGCCCCGGTACACCACCGTGTCGACGGCGAGGTACGACTCGCGGACACGTGTTTCCAGGCGGTCCGCGACGGAGTCGGGGGCCTCGTCGCCCAGGACGAGGGTGACCAGTTCGCCGCCGGCCTGGAGCATGCGGTCCAGGACGGTTTCGGCGGTGAGGGTGACGTCGGAGCCGATCACGGCCACGTCGCCGTCGATGAGGCCGAGGACGTCACCGGCCTGGCAGATTCCGGCCATGGTCCAGGACTGGTGCTCGGCGACGGCGACCTCGGCGTAGCGGGTCGCACCGGCCGCGGAGGTCATCGACACGACGTCCTCGTCGAAGCGGCGCTCCGGCTCGTGCACGGCGAGCGCGGCGATGCCCTGTACCGCGGAGCGGGTCGGGATCAGGGCCACCCGGATGCCCTCGGTCCGGGCCTGCTCGGCCGCCGCCGCGGCGGTGTGGCGCAGGTCGGCGTCGTTGGGCAGCAGTACCACCTCGCGCGCGTGGGCGCGCCGTACGGCGTCGACGAGCTCACCGCTCGCGGGCGGCTCCCCGGGACGCGCGAGCACGGTGGTCGCGCCCGCCTCGGTGTACAGCCCGGCCAGGCCCTCGCCCGGCACGACGGCCACGACCGCCCGCTGAACCTGCTCCCTGAGCGGCCGCCGCCCACCGGTGGTGTGCACGTCGCCGACGCCGAAGTGGGTGATCCGGATCCGGTACGGCCGCCCCGCCTCGACACCTGCCTCCACGGCGGCGCCCGCATCGTCCACGTGTACGTGCACGTTCCACAGCCCATCGCCCCCGACCACCACGAGCGAGTCCCCGAGGGCGTCGAGACGCACCCGCAGCCGGTCCACGGCCGCGTCCTCGGCCTCCAGCAGGTAGATCACCTCGAAGGCGGGGCCGCCCCCCGGAGCGGAGGCACAGTCCTCGGTGACGAGGGTGCTCTCGGCCGCGGCCGTATCGGTCTGCACACGCGCGTGCCCGCCGAAGAGCGCGACGGCCGCCGGCGCCTCCCCCGTGAACGTCTCCACCAGCGCCGCGAGCACCGCCACCAGCCCCCGCCCGCCGGCGTCGACCACCCCGGCCCGCCCCAGCACGGCCAGCTGCCCGGGGGTCGCGGCCAGTGCAGCGCGCGCTCCCTCGTAGGCGGCCCGCGCGACCGCCCCGCAGTCGCCCTCGGCTCCCATGGCCGCGTCGGCGGCCGCCGAGGCGACCGACAGGACCGTGCCCTCGACCGGGTGCGCGACGGCCTGGCGGGCGGAGTCGGCCGCGTGCCGCAGGGCGAGCCGAAGGCCGGAGCCGTCGGTGTGAGGCGTCTCACCCTCCGCCGCCAGCACCTGCGCCATGCCGCGCAGCAGCTGGGCGAGGATCGTCCCGGAGTTCCCCTGGGCGCCGATCAACGCCCCGTGAGCCATCGCGCGCGCGGCATCGGCCAGCGAAGGCTTCCCGGCGACCTCGGCGCCCACCTCGTGCCCGGCGAAGACGGCCTCCACCGCCCCGACGGCGGACTCCACGGTCAGATACAGGTTGGTGCCGGTGTCCCCGTCGGCCACGGGGTAGACGTTGATCGCGTCGATCTCCTCGCGCGCGCGGCCGAGCGCCTCCAGCGCGAGGCCGCACCAGGTGCGCACCGCGAGAGCATCGAAGAATGTCTGCGGCACCTGCGCCACCTGCGCCTCCTCAGGATCCGGACTGGACGCAGCGTAGACCCAGGGCGGGTGACCACCGGAAGAGGGCCGGGAGCGGGGCCCCGATCAGCCATGGTAGTTTCGTTGTACTGGCGCAGTCGTTGTATGCTGCTCCGGTTGCCCGATCCCGATCGGGCTTTACCCCTGGCACCGCCACTCAGATCTCTGATCCTGCGATCTCGATCCCGGCATGCCGGGACTCAACCGTAAGTGCATCTGAAGTCTTTGGAGTGACCCGTGGCTGCCAACTGCGACGTCTGCGGCAAGGGGCCGGGCTTCGGCAACAGCGTGTCGTTTTCGCACCGCCGTACGTCCCGTCGCTGGAACCCGAACATCCAGCACGTCCGTACTGTGGTCGGCGGGACGCCGAAGCGCCTGAACGTCTGCACCTCGTGCATCAAGGCCGGCAAGGTCTCGCGCTGACGCCCAGCTAAGCGCGCGGCCTCCGCTGGTTCGCTGCACTGAGCCGGTCCACCTCGGTGGACCGGCTTTTTGCCGTACCTGACAAGACAGCGGGCTTTTTCCGTACCTGACAAAGCGGGCCTGACAAGCTGGGCGCATGCGCTTCGGCATCCTGGGCCCCCTGGAGGCACGCACCGACGACGGCGCCCCCGTCGACCCCGGAGGGCCCCGCCCCCGCACCCTGCTGACCCTCCTGCTGCTCGACGCGGGCCGGTCGGTCTCCACGGACCGGCTGATCGACGGCCTGTACGGCGCCGAGCCGCCCGCGGGGGCCGCCAACGCCCTCCAGTCGCAGATCTCCCGGCTGCGCCGGCGTCTGGCCCCGCACGCGGAGATCGAGGCGACCCCCACCGGCTACCGCATCGCCACCACTCCCGACACGGTCGACGCCCTCCGGTTCGAACAGCTGGTCGCGCAGGCACGCACTGTTGCCGGCGATCACCGGCAGGCCGCCGCACAACTCAGGGAGGCACTCGCCCTGTGGCGCGGCCCCGCACTGCCCGACCTCCCGGACGCGCACGCCGAGGCCGCCCGGCTCGAGGAGCTCAGACTGGCCGCCGTACAGGACCGGATCGAGGCGGACCTGGCGCTCGGCGGCGGCCCGGAACTCGTACCGGAGCTGCGGGTGCTGCTGTCCGCGCACCCGCTGAGCGAGCGCCTGTACGGGCAGCTGATGCGGGCCCTGCACGCGGGCGGGCGGCCCGCCGAGGCGCTCACGGTGTACGAGGACGCCCGGCGCACCCTCGCCGACGAACTGGGCGCCGATCCCTCGCCCGAGCTGTCCGCCCTGCACCTGGAGCTGCTTCGGGGCGGCGGACCGCGCCGCCGCCTCCCGGTCCAGCTCACCCGTTTCGTGGGCCGCGAGGGCGAACTCACCCGGATCGCCGGCCTCTTGGCCGAGGCCCGCCTGCTCACTCTCACCGGTCCTGGCGGTGCGGGCAAGACACGGCTGGCGATCGAGGCGGCGCACCGGCACGCCGATGTGTGTTTCGTCGAGCTGGCCCCGCTCACGGACGGCAAGCAGATCCCGTACGCCGTCCTCACCGCGCTCGGTGTGCGTGAGGGTTTCCGCACGGCCACGGCCGACAGCACGGACCGGCTGCTGGCCGCGCTGGAGGACCGCGAGCTGCTTCTCGTGCTCGACAACTGCGAGCACCTGGTCGAGGAGGCCGCCAGGATCGCCGCGCTGCTGCTCGGCTCGTGTCCCGGCGTGCGCCTCCTCGCCACCAGCCGCGAGTCCCTGGGGATCACGGGCGAGGTGCTGGTCCCGGTGCCGCCACTGCCGCCGGAACCCGCGGTGCGGCTCTTCACCGACCGGGCCCGGGCCGTACGCCCGGGGTTCGAGGCCCACACGCGCGTGCCCGGCATCTGCGCCGCCCTCGACGGGCTCCCGCTCGCCATCGAGCTGGCGGCGGCCCGGCTGCGCACCCTGACCCCGGACGAGCTGGCGGACCGCCTGGACGACCGGTTCCGCGTGCTGTCCCGGGGCGACCGCTCCAAGGCGCCCCGGCACCGCACCCTGCGCGCCGTCGTGGAGTGGAGCTGGGACCTGCTGGACGAGGAGGAGCGGGAGCTGGCGCGGCGGCTGACGGTGTTCTCCGGAGGCGCGACGCTTCAGGCGGTCGAGGCGGTGTGCGCGCTGCCGTACCCGGAGGACGTCCTGGCCTCGCTGGTCGAGAAGTCGTTCCTGGAGGTGTCCGAGGGGCGCTACCGGATGCTGGAGACGATCAGGGCGTTCGCCGCCGAGGACGTCCCGGACCCGGACCACCTGAAGGACGCGCACGCCGGGTACTTCCTGCGGCTGGCCGAGCAGGCCGAGCCGTACCTCCGCAGCGGCGGCCAACTGCCCTGGCTGGACCGGCTGGCCGCCGAGCGCGGCAACCTGGACGCGGCACTGCGCCATCTCCTACGGGCCGACCCCGCGGACGCCCTGCGTCTGATGGGCCTCCTGTCCTGGTTCTGGCGGCTGCGCGGGCTGCACGGCGAACAGGTGCCGACGGCCCGCGAACTGCTGGCCGCCGTGGGGGACGCACCGCCGCCGGGCCTGGAGGAGGAGTACGTACTGTGCGCCATCAACGCGCTCTCCGCCGACGGGGACCATCCTGTCGGCCAGGACGGCCTCCTCGCGCGCGTGGACGCCGTCCTGAGCACGTACGAGGGGCCGTTGCGGCTGCCGTACGTCTTCGTCCTGTGGTCGGTCGCGGCCGGCCCGCGGCCCGATGCCGACGACCGGACCCTTGCCCTGGCCGGCGACGCCCCCTGGGTCCGGGCGCTGCTCGACGTGGGGCTCGGCTTCCAGGAGCAGTTCGCGGGGCGGGCGCGGGAGGCCGAGGAGGGTTTCGCCCGTGCACTGGCCGGGTTCCGCACCACCGGTGACCGGTGGGGCATGGCCAACTGTCTCGATCCGCTCGGGATGTTCGCCCACGCGCGCGGGGAGTCGGGCCGCGCGCTGGAGCTGTTCGACGAGGGACTGGCATGCGTGCGGGAGCTGGCCGCGCCGGAGGAGACGGCCGATCTGCTGCGCGGCCGCGGGACCGTGCTGCTGCACCAAGGGGACGCATCCGGCGCGGCGGCCCACTTCGAGCAGGCGTTGACGCTCGCGCGTGCCGCCGGTCTGCCCGACAAGGTGGCGAGCGCGCGGCGCGGCCTGGGCGACACGGCCCGCCTGTCCGGGGACACGGCACGCGCGCGCGTGCACTACGAAAACGCGCTGGCGGAGTGCGCGGCCAACTGGTTCAGCGTCGGCGAGACCGTACGGATCATCGTCGGACTCGGCCGTACGGCCGCCGCCGAGGGCCGTACCGGGCAGGCCGGCGACTGGTTCCGGCAGGCCGCCGAGCTCGCCGCCGAGGGGCCGGGCGACCTCGAACTCGCCGATTCCGCGGAGGCCTTGGCATCCGTCGCCGAGTCTCCGGAGCGGGCCGCCGTCCTGCTCGGCGCGGCAGCCGCCCTGCGCGGCATGCGCAACATGGGCGACCCCGATGTCGTACGCACCGAGCAGGACGTACGCGCGAAGCTGTCGCCCGAGGCCTACGATCAGGCCTTCGAGCAGGGCCGGAGGCTGCGGTCAGCGGCAGTCAGCGAACGGTAGGAGGACGGTCAGCGCCGCCGCCGAAGCTCAACCCATGACGAAGACCCAGAGCACGACGAACACACAGAGCCTGAGCCACCTGAACGTCCTCATCTCCGGCGCCAGCGTCGCCGGCCCGGCCCTCGCCCTCAACCTGCTGCGCCACGGCGCCCGCGTCACCGTCGTCGAGAAGGCGCCCGACCTGCGCGGCGGCGGCTTCGCGGTCGACTTCCGCGGCCACGTCCACCGCACCGTCCTCACCGCCATGGGCATCTGGGACGAGATCCACGCCCGCCAGACCCACATGGGCCGCCAGATCGTCGTCGACGCGAACGGCTCCCCGAAGGTGGACCTGCCCTCGGAGATGATGAGTGGCGACGTCGAGATCTTCCGGGGCGAGCTCGCGCGGACCATGTACGAGCGCACCCGCGGCCGCGTCGAGTACGTGTTCGGCGACTCGATCGCCACCCTCACCGACACGGCCGACGGGGTCGACGTCACCTTCGAGCAGGGTCCCGCCCGTCGCTTCGACCTGGTGATCGGCGCGGACGGCCTGCACTCGAACACCCGCGCCCTGGCCTTCGGTGACGAGTCGCGCTACCTGCGCTTCTTCGACCACTACGTGGCGGGCTTCGAGGTCCCCAACCACCTGGGCCTGGACCGCACCGGCCGCACCTACAGCGAGCCCGGCCGGGCAATCGTGATCGGCAACTACGACGGCGACCCGGACCGGGCGAGCGCGCTGCTGGTCTTCCGGTCGGAACAACTGTCGTACGACCGCCGGGACATCGCAGGGCAGAAGCGGATCCTCGCCGACCGCTTCGCGGGGATGGGCTGGGAGGGGCCGAACGTCCTCAAGGCCCTCGAACAGACCGGGGACCTCTACTTCGACGCGATCGCCCAGATCCACGTCGACCGGCTCACCAAGGGGCGCGTGGCGCTCCTCGGGGACGCGGGCTACGGAGCGACCATGGGCGGCATGGGGACGGGCGTGGCGATCGTCGGGGCGTACGTCCTCGCCGGTGAACTGGCGCTCGCGGGCGGGGACCACCGTACGGCGTTCGCCGCGTACGAGGCCCGGATCACCGACGTCGCCAAGGGCTGCCAGAAGACCTCGGGCAACGCGGGCCCGTTCTTCGCGCCGCCCACCGAGCGGCGCATCCGCAGCCGGGACCGCATGTACCGGCTGCTCGCCTCCCGGCCGCTCGCGGCCTTCTTCAAGAAGATCACCGAGAAGTCGGCGACCAACATCAAGCTCCCCGAGTACCCCGCGTAAGGGCCCACCCGTGGTCCACGGGCCCGATCCCCCCACCGAGCGCGAACCCGGCCGCGATCGCCCCGGTGACGTACTCCTTGGCCGCCGTCACCGCCTGAGGCACGGACTGCCCCTTCGCGAGCTGCGAGGCGATCGCCGACGCGAGGGTGCAGCCCGTGCCGTGCGTGTGCCGGTTGTCGTGCCGCGGGGCGCGCAGCCAGTGTTCCTCGGAGCCGTCGGTGAGCAGGTCGACGGCCTCGCCGGGCAGATGGCCGCCCTTGACGAGCACCCAGCGCGGCCCGTACGACAGCACGGCCGCGGCCGCCGCGCGCAGATCCGGCTCCGCCTCGACGTGCACACCGGTGAGTTGGGCCACCTCGTCGAGGTTCGGCGTCGCGACGGTCGCCGCGGGCAGCAGTTTCGTCCGCACGGACTCCAGCGCGGAGGCCGCCAGCAGCGAGTCCCCGTGCTTCGAGATGCCGACCGGGTCGACGACCGCGGGAGCATCGGTCGCGGCGATCAACTCGGCCACCGCCTCGACGAGTTCCACCGAGGCCAGCATCCCGGTCTTGACCGCCTGTACGCCGATGTCGTCGACCACACTCCGGTACTGGGCCCGCACGGCCTCCACCGGCAGCTCCCAAGCGCCCTGCACGCCAAGGGAGTTCTGCGCCGTGACCGCCGTGACGACACTCATGCCGTGCACGCCGAGCGCGAGCATCGTCTTCAAGTCGGCCTGGATCCCGGCCCCTCCGCCGGAATCGGAGCCCGCGACTGTCAGCACCCTGGGCGGGGCGCTCACGACTCGATGTCCCCGAAGTGGTCCCAGCCGCCCTTGCTGGTCCACGGCGCCCCGTCGACCGTCACCTGGGGCAGCGCCGACGGGTTGAGCACCTCGCCGATCACCTTCCAGCGGGCCGGCAGTTTCACGTCCGGCGGGAAGGTCGCCACGATCGCGTGGTCCTCTCCCCCGGTCAGCACCCACTGCATGGGATCGACACCGACGGCCTGCCCGATGTCGTTCATCTGGGACGGGATGTCGATCGCGCCGGAACGGATGTCGATACGGACCTTGCTGGCCTCGGCGATGTGCCCCAGGTCGGCGATGAGCCCGTCGCTGACGTCGCACATCGCGGTCGCACCGAGCCCCGCGGCCGCCGGACCCGCGTGGTACGGCGGCTCGGGGCGCCGGTGCGCCTCCACGAACGCACGCGGCGAACGAAAGCCCCGGGAGAGCACCGCGTACCCGGCGGCGGACCAGCCGAGCCAGCCGGTCACCGCGACCAGGTCGCCGGGCTGGGCGCCGCCCCGGGTGATCGGCTCCTGGTTGCGCAGATCGCCGAGCGCGGTGATCGACACCACGATCGTGTCACCCCGTACGACATCCCCGCCGACCACGGACGCGCCCGCGACCTGGCACTCGTCGCGGATGCCGTCCATCAGCTCGCTCGGCCAGGTCACCGGGAGTTCGGCGGGAACCACCAGGCCGAGCAGCAGTGCCGTCGGTACGGCACCCATGGCGGCGATGTCCGCGAGGTTCTGCGCAGCGGCCTTACGTCCGACGTCGTAGGCGGTGGACCAGTCGCGGCGGAAGTGCCGTCCCTCCAGGAGGATGTCTGTGCTGGCCACGACCCGGCGGTCGGGTGCGGCCACCACCGCGGCGTCGTCGCCGGGGCCGACCCGGACCGCCGGGGTGGTGGTGAGACGGGAGGTGAGCTCCCTGATGAGCCCGAACTCCCCGAGCTCACCAACAGTGCCCTTCATTGCCCTTGCTCCCCTTCTGTCCCTGGCCGTGCCCGGTCGCGCGTCATCAGTGTCCTCGATACGGTCGAGGTGACCGTCAACCTTTGCCGTGCCTGCACCCCGGCGCGCAAGCCCCGGCCTCCGCAGGTCTCCCCGCGGCGAGCGGCGACGCGATACCGTGGCGTTCCTTTTCCCCACATGATCCTCGTGGCCGCCCTGGAGGTTCCGTGGTACAGGCGTACATCCTGATCCAGACGGAGGTCGGCAAGGCGTCGACCGTCGCCGAGACGATCAGCAAGATCCCTGGAGTCATCCAGGCCGAGGACGTGACAGGACCCTATGACGTGATCGTGCGGGCCCAGGCCGACACCGTGGACGACCTCGGTCGCATGGTGGTCGCGAAGGTCCAGCAGGTGGACGGCATCACCCGCACCCTGACCTGCCCGGTCGTCCATCTGTAGCCCCCGTCTACCCTTGCCCGGTGAAGTTCTTCCGTCACCGGCGCCGCATCCTTGTCGGGCCGCCCGTCCTCATACTGCTGATCACCGCCGTGGGCTGCTCATCAGCAGACGATGACGCCCGGGCCGCGGTTCCCTCGCCGGGGGCAAAGGTCGTCGAACTGTGCCGCAAGCTCGACAAGGTGCTGCCGGAAAAGGCGGACGGACAGGATCGCCGGGATCCCACGCCCGCGTCCGCGCTGACCGCGGGCTGGGGGAACCCGGCGATCATACTGCGCTGCGGTGTTCCGCGGCCCGCCGAGATGAGTGATCCGGAGGCCGACGGGGTCGAGGTGAACGGGGTGGGCTGGTTGTTGCAGAAGCAGGGCGACGGGTCGTTCCGCTTCACTTCGACGCTGCGGAAGGCTTACGTCGAGGTGACGATCCCTGCGAAGCGCACCGGCGATGGCATGGCGCCGTTGGTTGATCTGGCGCCTGCCATCAAGAAGGCGGTGCCGGTGGGTATTGCCGACTAATCGCCGTAGCCGGCAAGGTCGTACGTCGGCTGCGGGCCGGATGGGGCTGATCGCGCAGTTCCCCAAACGCCCCTTGAAGGCCTACCGCAGTCCCGTTGACCTGCGAAGCGCGGCCTGGATGAGCTTGTCCACCAGCTCGGGGTAGCTGATGCCGGTCGCCTGCCACATCTGGGGGTACATCGAGATCGGGGTCATGCCGGGCATGGTGTTGATCTCGTTGATCACGAACTCGCCGTCCTCGGTGAGGAAGAAGTCCGCGCGCACCAGGCCCTCGCAGGACGCGGCCTCGAAGGCGTCCACCGCGAGCCGCTGCACCTCGGCGGTCTCCTCGGGCGTCAGCGGTGCCGGCACGATTCCCGGGGTCGAGTCGATGTACTTCGCCTCGAAGTCGTAGTACGCGTGCGCGTCCGGCGGCGGGATCTCGGAGGGCACGCTCGCCCGCGGACCGTCCGCGAACTCCAGCACCCCGCACTCGATCTCGCGGCCGCGCAGCGCCGCCTCCACGAGGATCTTCGGGTCGTGCCGCTGGGCCTCGGCGATCGCGTCGCCGAGGCCGGCGATGTCGTCGACCTTGGTGATGCCGATCGACGAGCCCGCGCGCGCGGGCTTCACGAAGAGCGGCCAGCCGTGCTCGCCGGCGAAGTCGACGATCTTCTTGCGCGCGGCCGACTCGTCCTGTTCCCACTCGCGCGGCCGGATCACCACGTACGGGCCGACCTTCAGCCCGAAGGAGGTGAACACCCGCTTCATGTACTCCTTGTCCTGGCCGACGGCCGAAGCGAGCACGCCCGAACCCACGTACGGGACGCCGGAGAGCTCCAGCAGGCCCTGCAGGGTGCCGTCCTCGCCGTACGGGCCGTGCAGGACGGGGAAGACGACGTCGACCTCGCCGAGCGCCTTGGGCACCGACCCGGGCTCACTGACGACGACTTCGCGGTTGCCGGGGTCGAGGGGGAGCACCACACCGCCCTCGCCCGGCTCGGCCACGTCCTCCACCTCGGGCGTACGGCGGTCGGTGATCGCCATGCGTTCGGGCTCGTCGGCGGTGAGGGCCCAGCGGCCGTCCCGGGTGATGCCGATCGGGAGGACGTCGTACTTGGTCCGGTCGACGGCCTTGAGGACGGCGCCTGCGGTGACCACGGAGATCCCGTGTTCGGAGCTGCGCCCGCCGAACACGACGGCCACGCGCGGCTTGCGAGGCGGCTGCTCAGGGCTCTGGGGGAGGTTCTCGGTGCTCATATCGCGTTGAGCGTACCCGTTGGTAGAGCCCCGATACAGCGTCGACTCAGCAGGTTCGCTCAGCGTCGTTCGGGCTTTGCGCTGCGCGACATCAGCTCCTTGAGGGCGACCACCGGGGGCTTGCCCTCGTGCACGATGTCCACGACGGTCTCGGTGATGGGCATCTCCACGCCGTGCCGGCGGGCCAGATCCGCCACGGACTCACAGGACTTGACGCCCTCGGCGGTCTGCTTGGTGACCGCGATGGTCTCCTGCAGGGTCATGCCCTTGCCGAGGTTGGTGCCGAAGGTGTGGTTGCGCGACAGCGGCGAGGAGCAGGTCGCCACCAGGTCGCCCAGGCCCGCGAGTCCGGAGAAGGTCAGCGGGTCGGCGCCCAGCGCGATGCCGAGCCGCGTGGTCTCGGCGAGGCCGCGCGTTATGAGCGAGCCCTTGGCGTTGTCGCCGAGGCCCATGCCGTCCGCGATGCCGACGGCGAGGCCGATCACGTTCTTGACGGCACCGCCCAGTTCGCAGCCGACCACGTCCGTGTTCGTGTACGGCCGGAAGTACGGCGTGTGGCAGGCGGTCTGGAGCCGCTGGGCGACCGCCTCGTCGGTGCAGGCGACGACGGCGGCGGCCGGCATCCTGGCGGCGATCTCACGCGCGAGGTTGGGCCCGGTGACGACGGCGATCCGGTCGGCGCCCACCTTGGCGACGTCCTCGATCACCTCGCTCATCCGCATGGCGGAACCGAGTTCGACGCCCTTCATGAGGGAGACGAGGGTCGTGTCGGGCGCGAGCAGCGGCGCCCATTCGGCGAGGTTGCCGCGCAGCGTCTGCGAGGGGATCGCGAGGACGGTGAAGTCGGCGCCGCGGGCGGCCTCGGCGGCGTCCGCGGTCGCCCGTACGTTGTCCGGGAGTTCGACACCGGGGAGGTAGTCGGGGTTCGTCCGCGTGGAGTTGACCGCATCCGCGAGTTCGGCTCGCCGGCCCCACAGAGTGACCTCGCACCCCGCGTCGGCGAGCACCATGGCGAACGCGGTGCCCCACGAACCGGTGCCGAAGACGGCCGCCTTGACGGGCTTGCTCACGTACCCTGCCCCTCTTCCTGCTCGGCCCTCTCCCGGACCTGCTTCTGCTCGTGCGTCCTGCGCCGCTGCTCGATCCGCTCACGGCGCGGGTCGTACGGCGTCTCGGGCGCCTTCTCGCCGCGGATCTCCTCCAGCTGGCGGGTGATGGCGGCCATGATGACCTCGGTCGCCTCCTTCAGGAGGTCCGGGGTCATCTCCTTGTCGTAGAAGCGCGAGAGATCGACGGGCGGTCCCGCGAGGACGTGGTGGGTCTTGCGCGGGCGGAGGCTGGGCTTCTTGGCGTACGGCGGCAGCAGTTCGTTGGCGCCCCACTGGGCGACGGGAATCACCGGGCACTTGGTGGTCAGGGCGACGCGCGCGGCACCCGTCTTGCCGGTCATGGGCCACTGGTTCGGATCCCGGGTGATGGTCCCCTCGGGGTAGAAGGCCACGCACTCGCCGCGCTCCACGGCGTCGATCGCGGCGCGGAATGCGCTCAGCGCGTCCGTGGTCTCGCGGTAGACGGGGATCTGACCGGTGCCGCGCATCGCGGCGCCGACGAATCCCTTCTTGAAAAGGCCGCTCTTCGCCAGGAATCGCGGAACCCTTCCAGTGTTGTACTGATAGTGCGCATACGCGAACGGGTCCACATGGGAATTGTGGTTCACCGCGGTGATAAATCCGCCCTCGGCCGGAATGTGCTCCATTCCGCGCCAGTCCCGCTTGATCAGAACCACCAGTGGCGGTTTGCAGAGCACCGCTGCGAAGCGGTACCAGAAGCCGATTCTGCGGCGGGGCACGCGGACACCTTCCTCTAGGGCCTTGGGGGCCGCACAAGTGTCGCCCCAGGCCGCCGGTCTGTCGAGAACACCGTACGCCCCGACGACACGACCGCCAGATGGCCCAGGTGACGGCTGAGTGACAATGGCCGCGACAAGAGAGGGACGGAACGCCGGTGCTTTGGACCTTGGTCATACCTCTGAAACCCCTGACGCGCGCCAAGAGCAGGCTCTCGGACACCGCGGCCGACGGACTGCGCCCGGGGCTCGCCCTCGCCTTCGCCCAGGACACCGTCGCGGCGGCGCTGGCCTGCCCGGCGGTCGGGGGTGTGGCGGTCGTCACGGACGACGCCCTGGCCGGCCGCGAGCTCGCCGCGCTGGGCGCCCGGATCGTTTCCGACGAGCCCCGGGGCGGCCTCAACGCGGCCCTGACGCACGGTGTGACCGCCGTACGCGCCGCACGGCCCGGCAGCCCCGTTGCAGCCCTGAACGCCGATCTCCCGGCGCTGCGCCCGCTGGAATTGTCCCGCGTGCTGGATGCGGCCGCGGAATTCCCCCGCGCTTTCCTCCCCGACGCGGCCGCAATCGGCACGACGCTGCTGGCCGCAGCCGCCACTCAGGAATTGCTCCCGGCATTCGGCCCGGATTCCCGCGCCAGGCACCGGGCGTCCGGGGCCGTGGAGCTCACGCTCGGAGGCGTGGATTCCGTACGCCAGGACGTGGACACGGGCGACGACTTGCGCGCGGCGCTGGCGCTGGGAGTGGGGCCACGCACGGCAGCCGTTTCGGCGGGTTTGCTGATTCCGGGGACCTGAGGCGCCGGCAGGGCGGTGGGGCCGCTGCTCGCACGAATTGCCCGCAGGCTGGGCTGGGCCGAGCGCCCCAAAGGGGCGCGGGGCTGTGTCGACATGCGGCTCCGCCGCGTGGGCGCGACCAGCCACAACGCACCCGCAGCCGGCAGACACCCGCACCCCCACGGCGAGCCGCCGCAGGCACTACGCTGGCCGTCATGCAAGCCACCGCATACACGTACGACGCCGACACAAGAACCGGCAGCGTGCTGCTGGACGACGGCACCCCGGTGCCCTTCGACGCACCGGCGTTCGACGCGGGCGGCCTGCGACTGCTCCGCCCCGGGCAACGGGTCCGCATCGAGACGGAGGGCGGCAAAGACGGCCTCCGGATCACCCTGGTGACACTCCAGACCCTCTGACCAGACCGTCTGCCCCCGAAAACACGCCGCGGGCCGGACTCCGATGCGGAGTCCGGCCCGGCGCGTGAGTGCCCCTGTGCCCTTACCTCTTACCTCTTGCGGGCCGTGGCCGTCTTGGCGGTGGTGGTCTTGCGGGCCGCCGACTTCTTGGCGGGGGCCTTCTTGGCCGTCGCCTTCTTCGCCGGGGCCTTCTTGGCGGTCGCCGTCTTGGCGGTGCTCTTCTTCGCCGCGCTGGTCTTGGCGGCGCCCGTGGTCTTCTTGGCCGTCGTCTTCTTCGCGGTCGTCTTCTTCGCGGCGGGCGTCGTCTTCTTCGCCGTCGTCTTCTTCGCCGTGGTCTTCTTGGCGGCGGCCGCCTTGGTGGTCTTCTTCGCGGCCGCCTTCTTCACGGTCGCCGCGGCGCCACCGGTCAGGCTGCCCTTGGGCGCCTTCTTGACGGCGACCTCGCCGCCGCGCGGGAGCTTCTTCGAGCCGCTCACCAGGTCCTTGAAGCCCTGGCCCGCGCGGAAGCGCGGAACGGAGGTCTTCTTGACCCGAACCCGCTCGCCGGTCTGCGGGTTGCGGGCGTAGCGGGCCGGACGGTCGACCTTCTCGAACGAGCCGAAGCCGGTGACCGAGACCCGGTCCCCGGCGACGGTCGCGCGGACGATGGCGTCCAGGACCGCGTCGACAGCCTCGGCGGCCTGCTGTCGGCCGCCCAGCTTGTCGGCAATCGCTTCTACGAGCTGCGCCTTGTTCACGTCTTCCCCTTCGGAGACATTGCCAGAACGAAAGTGTTCAAGCTTTTTCGCACGTTAGGCAGATATATACCGCAAATCAAACACGAAACGGGCTAATCACCCGTGCGCCGCAACGAACTCGGCTGTCTCGAACGCGTTCAGCGGTCCTCTTCGGGGAATCGACCCTCGTCGAGGTCCACGGTGAACGCCTCCAGACGCCTTGCCGCGTCGGCGAGATCGTGCTTGGCCGCGGCCGTAATGACCAGCAGCTTCCGGGTCAGCGCCATCCGTACGCCCTCCGGGACTTGCAGTGCGCGCACCCTCGAGTGCGCTTCCTTCAGTTGGTCCGCGACTGCCGCATAGAGCTCGAGTTGGCCGTCGTGTTCCATGCACAGATTGTGCCATCTGGGGCGAGTTGTCGCCTGCGGGGGTCGCAACTGATGCCTCAAACGGCCTTCCGGGCTTCGGTGGGAGTCGCGCCTGCACAACTCGGTTACCCCGGCAACAACCGTCTTAACGTGGGAAGTTGGGAACGGGTGCGAGCGCGCCCGAGGCCGCTTGGGCCCGGACACAGCTGTACCCCCGATCGGGCTGATCGGGGGTACAGCGGGGGTGTTCGGGTGGCCGAAACCCGACCTGCTCAGGGGCTCGGGATCAGACCTTGAGCGTCCGCGGCTTGTACGACGGGCGCTTGGCCTCGTACGTGGCGATGTCGGCCTCGTTCTGGAGGGTGATGGAGATGTCGTCCAGCCCGTTCAGCAGCCGCCAGCGGGAGTTCTCGTCCAGCTCGAAGGAGGCGGTGATGCCCTCGGCGCGCACCTCGCGGGCCTCCAGGTCGACGGTGATCTCGGCCTCGGGGTCCTTCTCCGTGAGCTCCCACAGCGCGTCCACGATCTTCTGCTCCAGAACGACCGTGAGCAGGCCGTTCTTCAGCGAGTTGCCGCGGAAGATATCGGCGAAGCGGGAGGAGATCACGGCCTTGAAGCCGTAGTTCTGCAGCGCCCACACCGCGTGCTCACGGGAGGAGCCGGTGCCGAAGTCGGGGCCGGCGACCAGGACCGTGGCACCCTGCCGCTCGGGGCGGTTGAGGACGAAGGTCTCGTCCTTGCGCCAGGCCTCGAACAGCCCGTCCTCGAAACCGTCCCGCGTGACCTTCTTGAGCCAGTGAGCAGGGATGATCTGGTCGGTGTCGACGTTGGAGCGGCGCAGCGGGACGGCCCGGCCGGTGTGCGTGGTGAATGCTTCCATGACTCTCAGACTCCAGCGGGCGTACGGGTCTCGGCGTCGGACAGGTCGGCCGGGGAGGCCAGGTGGCCCAGGACCGCCGTCGCGGCGGCGACCTGTGGCGACACCAGGTGCGTACGACCGCCCTTGCCCTGTCGGCCCTCGAAGTTGC
Organism: Streptomyces sp. NPDC051172; assembly: GCF_040682555.1. NCBI lineage: Bacteria > Bacillati > Actinomycetota > Actinomycetes > Kitasatosporales > Streptomycetaceae > Streptomyces > Streptomyces sp. NPDC051172. Next base: position 19,119 of record NZ_JBFBBE010000005.1, on the reverse strand, counting down.
GGTTGGAGGTGGACGCGGAGCGCTCACCCGGGGCCAGCTGGTCGGGGTTCATGCCCAGGCACATCGAGCAGCCCGCGTGCCGCCATTCGGCGCCGGCCTCCTTGAAGACCACGTCCAGGCCCTCGGAGACGGCCTGCAGGCCCACGCGAGCGGAGCCCGGGACGACCAGCATCCGTACGCCGTCGGCGACTTTGCGGCCCTCGACGATCGCGGCCGCGGCGCGCAGATCCTCGATGCGGCCGTTGGTGCAGGAGCCTACGAAGACGGTGTCCACCTTGATGGAGCGCAGCGCCTGTCCAGCCTCCAACCCCATGTATTCCAGGGCCTTTTCGGCGGCGAGGCGCTCCGAAGCGTCTTCGTACGAAGCCGGGTCGGGGACGGACGCCGAAAGCGGCGCGCCCTGGCCCGGGTTGGTGCCCCAGGTGACGAACGGCGACAGCGAAGCGGCGTCGATGACGACCTCGGCGTCGAACTCGGCGTCCTCGTCCGTCTTCAGCGTCTTCCAGTACGCGACGGCGGCGTCCCAGTCCTCGCCCTCGGGGGCGTGGGCGCGGCCCTTGATGTACTCGAAGGTGGTCTCGTCGGGGGCGATCATGCCCGCGCGGGCACCGGCCTCGATCGACATGTTGCAGATGGTCATCCGGGCCTCCATCGAGAGCTTCTCGATGGCGGAGCCGCGGTACTCCAGGATGTAGCCCTGGCCGCCGCCGGTACCGATCTTGGCGATGATCGCCAGGATCAGGTCCTTGGCCGTGACGCCCTCGGGCAGTTCGCCGTCGACCGTGATCGCCATGGTCTTCGGACGGGCCAGCGGCAGCGTCTGGGTGGCCAGCACGTGCTCGACCTGCGAGGTGCCGATGCCGAACGCCAGGGCGCCGAACGCGCCGTGCGTGGAGGTGTGGGAGTCACCGCACACGACCGTCGTACCGGGCTGGGTCAGACCCAGCTGCGGGCCGACGACGTGCACGACGCCCTGCTCGACGTCGCCCAGCGGGTGCAGCCGGACGCCGAACTCGGCGCAGTTCTTGCGCAGCGTCTCCAGCTGGGCCCGGGAGACCGGGTCCGCGATCGGCTTGTCGATGTCGAGGGTCGGGGTGTTGTGGTCCTCGGTCGCGATGGTGAGGTCGAGACGGCGCACCGGGCGGCCGTTCTGACGCAGTCCGTCGAAGGCCTGCGGGCTGGTCACCTCGTGCAGGAGGTGGAGATCGATGTAGAGGAGGTCGGGCTCGCCCTCGGCGCGCCGGACGACATGGTCGTCCCAGACCTTCTCCGCGAGTGTCCTACCCATCGCTTTCCCTCCGGCCGGCAAACGTCCACCGGCCCAACTAGAGATCTTGAGGAGACGGCGCCCGGCCCCAATTCACGGGCATCCGTCATCCGGCCCGTTCGGTCAGCGGGCCGCTGTGCATACAAGGGTTGCGCGTCTCACGAAAAAAGGAACTTGCGTTTCACAGAGTGAGACGTGAGTATCGTTTCATGGACAACAGCAGCGGCGTGGGCGTTCTGGACAAGGCAGCCCTTGTCCTCAGCGCCCTGGAGTCCGGCCCGGCCACCCTCGCGGGACTGGTGGCGGCCACCGGACTGGCACGACCGACGGCCCACAGACTGGCCGTGGCCCTGGAGCACCACCGTATGGTGGCACGCGACATGCAGGGCCGTTTCATTCTGGGCCCGCGCCTGGCGGAGCTGGCTGCGGCCGCCGGCGAGGACCGTCTCCTCGCAACCGCGGGCCCGGTGCTCACGCATCTGCGGGACGTCACGGGCGAGAGCGCCCAGCTCTACCGCCGCCAGGGCGACATGCGCATCTGTGTCGCCGCGGCGGAGCGCCTGTCCGGACTTCGGGACACGGTCCCGGTCGGCTCGACGCTCACGATGAAGGCCGGTTCCTCGGCGCAGATCCTGATGGCCTGGGAGGAGCCGGAGCGCCTGCACCGGGGTCTGCAGGGCGCCCGCTTCACGGCCACCGCCCTCTCCGGCGTACGGCGCCGCGGCTGGGCCCAGTCCATCGGCGAGCGGGAACCGGGCGTAGCGTCCGTCTCCGCGCCCGTACGCGGCCCGTCCAACCGCGTGGTGGCCGCGGTGTCCGTCTCCGGCCCCATCGAGCGCCTGACGCGCCACCCGGGCCGGATGCACGCCCAGGCGGTCATCGACGCCGCCGCCCGCCTCTCCGAGGCCCTGCGCCGCACCGGCTGACGCTCAAGGCCGTAGGGAGACGTCAGCGGGGAGAGCCCGCCTCAACGCCGCGGCAGGCCCTCCCCGATCCCCCGCTCCCCCGATCCCCCCTGGTCACCCGGTCTTCTCGGCCGCCTGCCGCTCGGCCCCGGCCGCCGACCGGTACGCGAAACGGTCCTTGGCGTACCGCCCCCGCTTCTCCAGCGGCACCTGCCCGTGCGCACCGGCGAGTCCGAAGGCCGGCATGTCGAAGTAGACGGCCTCGTACGATCCCTCGGGCACCACATACGCCTCGTGCCACAGCCCCACATGGCCGTGCACCTTCCCGGCACGCTCCTTGCCGTTGATGATCGACCAGGCCCGGTGGTGGAACATCTCCGGCGAGTGCGCGTAGGCGTACAGCTTCTCCTTGGACTCCCAGTACTGGACGATGCAGTACGTCCGCGGCGAGGCCGTCAGCAGTACGCGCCCCAGCAGCCCCCGGTCATGGTTCCGCGCAAGCTCCCCAAGCATGCGGAACATCGCCAGCATGACCGGCAGCCACTGGTGCACCGCCCAGAAGTGGTTCACCCGCATGCCGATGAGCAGGACCACCGCATCGCCTTGCGCATCCGCGGTCGTGCGACCTCGTACGGGCTTCGCGAACATGGCGGTCCCCTGGTTCCCTCATCGGATAGCGGAACTATCCTTCTGTCCGGTGCTTGGATAGTGGCACTTCCCAAGGAGAGGCGCAAGAGATGCGGCTGGCCGAGCTCAGCGAGCGCAGTGGGGTGTCCACCGCGACGATCAAGTACTACTTGCGCGAAGGCCTGTTGCCACCGGGAGTCCAGATCAACGCCACGACGGCCGAGTACGACGAGGAGCATCTGCGCCGGCTGCGGCTGGTGCGGGCGATGATCCAGGTGGGCCGGGTGCCGGTGGCGACGGTCCGCGAGGTGCTGGGGCATGTCGACGACGACTCCCTGCCGCGGGCGATCCGCCTCGGCGCCGCGGTGTGGGCGTTGCCGCAGGTGCCGGAGCCGGACGCGGACGACGAGTTCGTCCAGGCCGCACACCAGGAGGTCACGGCGCTCCTGGACCGGCTCGGCTGGCAGAACGCCAGGCGGCTGACGTCCCTCTCCCCCGCATACCGTTCGCTGGTGGTGGCGGTGGCCGCACTGCGCCGGCTCGGCTACGACTTCGGGATCGAAATGCTCACGCCCTACGCCGAGTTGATGTACCGGACGGCGGTCCAGGACCTGGACAACATGGAGGCGCACTCCTCGCAGCAGGAGGAGCAGATCGAGTTCGCGATCCTGGGGGCGATCCTCAACGAGCCGGTGCTCCAGGCGCTGCACCGGCTGGCGCAGGAGGAGGAGACGACACGACGATACGGCTTCGAGTAGCCGTCACCGGACACGACGAAGGCCCTCCGCCGAAGCGAAGGGCCTTCATGATGTACCCCCGACCGGATTCGAACCGGCGCTACCGCCTTGAGAGGGCGGCGTGCTAGGCCGCTACACAACGGGGGCGAGGATCTTGCGAGCGTTCAGTACTGCACCGCCGCAGATCCGAGCTGGTCTACCTGGACTCGAACCAAGACTAACTGAACCAGAATCAGTCGTGCTGCCAATTACACCATAGACCAATGTGGTTTAGACCAGCTTGTACCCCCGACCGGATTCGAACCGGCGCTACCGCCTTGAGAGGGCGGCGTGCTAGGCCGCTACACAACGGGGGCCCTAGCGATCCCGAGTTGATCGAGATCAGTACCCCCGACCGGATTCGAACCGGCGCTACCGCCTTGAGAGGGCGGCGTGCTAGGCCGCTACACAACGGGGGCCTGCGGAAAGATCCGCGATTACGGATAAGCTCCGCGAGCTGGCCTACCTGGACTCGAACCAAGACTAACTGAACCAGAATCAGTCGTGCTGCCAATTACACCATAGGCCACTGGAACGCAAGCCCCTGCGGGGTCCTTGTTCTAGTTTGCTCCTCCGGTTCCCGGCCTTTCGGCCCGCTCTCCGGCGGCGCAGGAAGAACATTACCTGAAGGTGGACGGGGCTCCAAAACGGGTATCGGCGCCGAGGACGGCGGGGAGTTCGGCGAGGGACGCGATCCGGTGCGGGCCCGTGGGCGCATCACCGCTGGTGTGCACGCCGTTGCGGTCGATCCACACCGACAGCAGCCCGGCGTCGGCGGCACCGCGCCCGTCGATCTCCGGGTGGTCGCCGACGTACGCCACCTGGTGCGGTGCGAGTTCCAGGGCCTCGCAGGCTGCCAGGAAGGCACCGGCCTCGGGCTTGGAGACGCCGAGTTCGGCGGCGCACAGGATGACCTCGAAGCGGTCGTGCACACCGAGGGTGCGCAGCTTGCGGTCCTGGACGGTGAGGCTGGAGTTGGACAGCACCGCGTGCCGGTGGCTGGCCGCGAGGGCGTCCAGGGCGGGCAGGACGTCCGGGAAGAGCGCCCAGGCGGCCTCGTAGTGCGCCACGTACCGCCGGAACCAGGCGTCGGCCAGGGCGTCGCTGAGCTGCTCGCCGAGGAACGCCCGTACCCGGTCCCGGCGCTGACCTTCGAAGGTCACCTCGCCCGCCGAGAACCGCACCCACTGCTGGTCGGTGATCTCCCGCCAGCGGGCGAGCGCCTGCTCCACGGTGTCGTACCCGCCGAGCAGCCCCTCGGCGGCGAGATGCGCGCCCATGCCGACGCGGTCGGCGGTGGTGTAGTCGAAGAGGGTGTCGTCGATGTCCCAGACAACGGCTCTGATCGCCATGACACCGACGGTACCCCGGGACCGGCTGGGGGTTCGGGGGTCATCCCCCGATGAACGCAGCGTCGCAGAGGGTGTCGTCGACGTCCCGGACAACGGCTCTGATCACCCTCGCAGGTCGCTCCTGGCGTGAAGCTGGAGTACATGGTGGCCGGCGCCATCATGGTCATCGTCGTGCTGGAGATCTTCGACGGGAGCGCCTACCTGATCGACGAAGCCGACGCGCAGTGACCGAGACGCGAAGGGGCGGCACCCGGAGTTCCGGGTGCCGCCCCGCAGCTAGGTGGTTTTAAAAACCCCCCCCATATAAAAGCAACCCGCAGGTG